>DATFGN010000363.1:0-3824 GCA_035249405.1 Gemmatimonadales bacterium | reverse complement strand
TCGTCTGAGTGATCAGCGCCGTCGGGCGGACCAGCCCCGACGTCACCGCAGTCACGGCGACGCCGAAGACCAGCGCGAGACCGACCGCCTCGACCAGCATCAAGCCGAAGACCCTGAGGTGCAGGTCGCGTTGGTTGGCGCGGAGGTCCCGCACCACCAGCCACAGCCCCACACCGACAAGCGCGGCGAGCAGGATCAACGGCCCGCGGGGGCCGGCGAGGCGGGTGAACAGCTCTTGGAGAATGACGTCGGCCCCGTTGCGCACCAGCCCTTCGGGGCCTTGGGGCGACAGCAGCACGAGCGTCTGATACGTGAGGAACAGCGGAAGCGCGAACAGCAGACTGTATCGAGGAGCGCGGCTGTCCCGCCAATACGTGCTCAGGTGAGGCCGAGTCGCTTCTCCAGGTGCGCGACCACGCTGGGTGTGATGATCCCGCGTTTGTGGAGGTCCTCGATGGCCGCCTTCACCATCGGCCGATCGGCGTCGAGGCCCCGCTCGCGCAGCTCCTGAATGGACCGGGCCAGCCGCTGATCGTAGTCGCCGTGACGCAGTTTGCCGGCGTCCATTTCGACCTTGAGTTTTTCGAGCTCCTGCACGAACCGCTCGATGGAAACCGGAGTCGTCATTGCTGCCTCGAGAATAGGGTGGCCAACTGTCGTTGCATCAAGATATCGGTCCGCGAAGCGACGCACCACCGTGGCAGCCGGGAGAATCTCGTGGATGCCGGAGACACTCTTCCCCGCTTGCCAGTAATCCCGGGTCGAGCTCCCATCCATGAGTGACCGCTTCAGTTTCCAGATCGAGCGCACCGCGTAGAACGTCCGGATTATCCGTTTGGTGCGTCGGTGGCGAAACATCCAGCGGGCGATCGGGCCCACCCGCGTCCCCACCCGCTCCACGAACGGCGTGCGAATCACGGCGAGGGGTACGCCGGTCACTCGCTCGGTGAGCACGATGTCTTCATCATTTGCGTCGACGATCGCCTGTTTGTAGGCGGGCGCGGCCCGGCACTCCTCCGTGGCAATGAACCGGGTGCCGAGCTGCGCTCCAGCATACCCGAGCCGGAGCGCCGCCACGAAGTCCTCGGCGTCACCGATGCCGCCGGCGCACACGAGCGGCACGCCGAACTCCTGCAGCTCGGCGAACAGCTCCTCGGGGCTCTTCCCGCCCGCATGTCCGCCCGCCCGGTTGTTCACGGCGATGAGCCCGTCCACGCCTCCGGCCAGTCCCTTCTCGGCCCATTTCCGCTCGGTCACATCGTGATACACGAGGCCGCCGGCCGGCCGCACCCGTTCCACCACCCAGCGGGGGTTGCCGAGGGACGTCACGAAGAACCGGATCCCTTCCTCCAGCGCCGTGTCGACGTAGCGACGCATCCGGTCCAGATAGGCGTTGGAGCTCTGCTCGATCAGGACGTTCATCCCGATCGGTTTGGTCGTCAGGCGCCGGATGAAGCGGAGACCGTCGGTGAACTCATAGCCGTGCACATAGGTGAGCGAGAGCGGCTGCACCACGCCGATGCCGCCGGCTGCGGATACGGCGGCTACCAGCTCGGGGTTGGAGCAGGGAAACATGGCGCCGCAGATCAACGGGACGTCGCTGCCCACCTGGCGCGTCAGCGCCGTCTCGATCAGGCTCACGCGCCGGGCTTTGGACCCAGGCGCCAATGCGCCGTGGCGCGCGCGACGACATCCCCGGCGACATCAGTGATCGTGGCCTCGGCGTCATATGTCTGATCGGCCGTTACGGTGGGAATCGGGCAGCGGCATTCCGCCGTGAGGCGGCCGCGCGCCTTCTTGAGGAAGGTGATGGAGAGCCCCGTGACGATGCCGCGCACGGTCGCGGGCAAGCCGACCAGCATGGCGAGCCCCGTGGCCACTTCTCCCAGATTCATGAGCGCCACCGCGTGGATGGAATCGAGGTGATTCCGGACCCGCCGGCGGTCGCGCAGCTCGACCCGGGCGAATCCCGGTTCCAGGGCGGTCACCGTGGCGCCGATCGAGGCGGTGTAGGGGACCATGCGCCCCAGGATACGGCTGAACAGCCACTTCCCGCCGGGGAGCGGGGAGAGGCGCTGCCACGTCTGGCGCAACATGGCTCCGGGAGCGGCGTTGGCGCTGGGCATCGGTGCCGAAATCTACGAAACTTCCTCGACCTGCGGGCGTACTTTTCTCGAATGCTCGCCGCTCTGCTGCTGGCGCTTCAGGCATCGGTCGCCCAGGACTCCAACGCCTATCTCGACGCCGGCGCACGAGACCTCGTGCGCCGCGCCCGCGAACGACGCGCCCAGGTCGAAGAAGCGATCACGGATTATCACGCCCAGGTGCAGGAACGGATCTTCCTCGGCCTGCGCGCGCTGCGCCGCGACCGGACGTTCTACCAACGGGAAATGGTGGCCCGCATCGCGTGGCATCGCGACGGCCCGGATACCGTCACGATGCTGGGCGCGCGGGAGGACATCCCGGTCGTGTTCCGGAACGCACGCATTCCCGAAGACCTGCGCAGCGACGCGCCGGACCTGGCCTTCGAGCCCGGCAACGAAAAGCTCGGAGTGGGAATCGGCGACTCCGAGTTCGTCTACGACCCCCTCGCCGCGGGTGGCGAATCGCGCTACCGCTTCGCCTCCGGCGACACGACCGTGATCACGTTGCAGAACGGGCGCACCATCCGGCTGATGGAGCTGCGCATTCTGCCGCGGCGCGACGACTTCCATCTTCTGAGCGGCTCCTTCTGGTTCGAAGACGAGCACGTGGCGCTCGTGCGCGCCGTATTCCGGCCGGCACGGGCCTGGGATCTCGAGCAGGACATGGATCCCGGGGACAAGAAGGATGCCGACGAAATCCCGGGCTTTCTCAAGCCGATACGGGGCGAAGTCCGCTACATCACGGTCGAATACGCATTGTTCGAAGGGAGATGGTGGTTGCCGCGCCTCATCGCGCTGGACGCGGTCGCCACCGCGGGGACGCTGATCACGGCGCCGCTGCGATACGAGCGCGTGTTCTCGAACTTCGACGTACAGGTCGGCCCGCCCGCTCCACCGTCCGTCGCCGACACCGCCGCCGATTGGGTGGCTACCGATACTGCGGACCTCGGCTGCCGGGGCCGCGCCGAGTGTCGCTGCACACGGCGCCGCTGCTTCGACGCCGTGGTGATGCTTCCCCCGGACACGCTGAATCTGCTCGAGAGCCCGCTGTTGCCGCGGTCCCTGGATGACGAGTCGCCGTATCTCTCGACCGCCGAAGCCCGCGACTTGGGTCGCGCGGTTGGTCTATTGCCGGCGACGCCTTGGCACGTACACCCGCCCTCCCTGCGCTTCGGGCCGGGCGGATCGGGGCTGGTGCGCTACAACCGGGTCGAGGCGTTATCGGTCGGAGCGCGACTCGCGTTCGACTTCGGGCGGCTCACGGCCGACGCGGTCGCGCGCGTCGGGGTCGGGGACGGCTGGCCCAACCTGGAGCTGGGTGTCGGCCACGAAACGCCGCAGCTGGCGGTTCGCCTGGCCGCGTACCGCCGCCTCGTCGCGGCGAATCCGGAGACGCGGCCGCTCGGGATCGGCAACTCCGTCGCCGCCCTCACCCTGGGGCGCGACGACGGCATGTACTTCCGGGCCTGGGGCGGAGAGCTACTGGTCCGGCCGCTCCCGATCGCTGCGCCGAACTTCGAGTGGCGAGTGTTCGCCGAGTGGCAACGCTCGGCGGCCAAGGAGACGGATTTCTCCTTCCCGCACCTGGTGCAGAACCGTCACGTGTTCCGCTCCAACATTGTCGCCACGAGCGCGAGGGACGTCGGCACCGCGCTCGTGTTGCGCGGCTCGCGTGGCGTA
>DATFGN010000362.1:0-2170 GCA_035249405.1 Gemmatimonadales bacterium | reverse complement strand
TGGGGCGTGCCCTCGATCGAGCAGATCGCCTGCGCGCCGCCCGAGTGGCACTGGAGATCGTCGACCTGCTGCGGACGCACATTCGTCGCGAGAACGAGGTGCTCTTCCCCATGGCGCGGGCGCTGCTCGGCGTCGAGGGGCTCGCCATCGTCGCCCGGCGCCTGAACCTTTAGGAGTGCACCGCATTCTGCCACCCAGCCCGGCCGAGGGTCGTGGGCTGGCCCGGCGCGTGATGCTCAGTCTGCCGGATCTGGGCCTGGGGATGTTGTTCCTCGCCACGTGGCTCGACTTCGTCGGACTCGCTGGTCGCTACGGCGTCGATCTGATATTGCTGATCGAGATCGAATGGTGGAGCGTGTGTGTCTCGTTGCTTACGGCGGCGCTGACCTACAGTCTGGTGACCGACGAACAATGGTCCGAGAAAGCGAAGAGCTTCTTGGGACTCGTTTTCTTTTGCGCGATGCCCGCTGTGTTTTTCGCCGTCCGGTGGCATATCTGGTGGCCAGTCGGCGCGTACGCCCTGTTGCTCTGGAACCGGTTGCGCGTGGCGCGGGCCGGGGCGAGCGGAGTGCGGCGGATGCGGGTGCCGCTGCGCGAGATCGTGCTCTACGCGGTCGCTGCCTTGGGCAGCATGTGGCTGTCGCTTCCGGTACTGGGCGCTGGCGAGATTCAATTCCGCATCGCGGATTACCCGGGATGGTGCCGCGGTCCGGAAGCTTTGCTCCCTGATGAGTTTCTCATTGCTCCCGGTGTGGTCACCTGGTGCACCGAGCCCCATCGCGCGCTGGCCGCTGGCACCGCGTATTACTTCCTCACCGGCTTCCTGACGCTGCTGCGAGGTCCCTACCGGCTATCCCTCATGTGGGGATGGGTCCGTCGCGACACCGAGGAATGATCTCAGCGCGCCTGATCTAACCATCCGCCACGAAATCCTGCCCGCTTCAACCCGGCGATGATGTAGGGGCTCTTGCGCATGTACCGCCACACCAGATCGTCGCGGTAGTTGGCGACCATGGCGAGGATCGGTCCCTGGTCGATCCCCAGGTAGTCCGTGTCGAACCAGCCCTGCCCGCTCACGACCTGGCCCGCGCTCGCTTTTCCGGAGAACTGAAATGTGGGATTGAAGGCGTCCAGGAAGCCGTAGGTGCCGAACAGCCTATCGCCGTACCGCTCGCGCATCGCGATCAGCGCGGGGATCGCGATCTCGGGGGCAAACGGCACGGAACCGCCGGCCGCGGTGGGCGCGAGGGTGCCATCGTCGCGAACTTCGGTGAACGACGCGCCGCGCGCCGAGTAGGTATAGAACCGCCGCGCCACCCCACCCACGGGCAGCGAGTCGTCGGCGGGACCATCCGAGGCCGTCAACCCCCACACGTCTGCGCTGTAGCCCAACCAGTGATTCGGGTTGGCGGTCGCATACGACCGCTGCGACAGCGTCGCCCGCCGCGAGTTCTCGAAGTAGTCGATGCCGTGCGCGCGCATGTAGTCGTCCTGGATGCCGCGGAAGTCGATCCAGACGTGCGAGTACTGATGCCCGAACAGCGGGGCGAAACCAACATGCGGTTGCCCGAAGTACGTCCCCCACTGGTAGGTCGACGTCCACGCCGCCCAGCCCGTGGAATCCACGGGATGGGTCGGTGAAGCCAGGGCCAGGACGTAAATGAGCATCGCCTCGTTGTAACCCCGCCACTCGGCAGCGAGCGCCCCGTTTTCCGGTGTCCATCCCATGTGGACGACCGGCGGGTTGCGCTGCGCCCAAGCCCAATCGACGCGGCGATACAGCGAATCGGCATAGGCGCGAATCTCCACCTCAGTTGCATCCGTGCCGTCGAAGTATTCCCGGCAGAACAACACGCCACCCAGCAGCAGCGCCGTGTCGATGGTGGAGAGCTCGACGGTTTGATAGCGCAGGCCTGTTTGCAGATCGAGAAAGTGGTAGAAGAACCCTTTGTATCCGCTCACGCCGCTCGACTGCGGGCCCTGCGGGGCCTGCCAGAACCACTGCAACGTTGCGAGGGTCCGCGTGGCGGCCTGAGCGCGCGTCACGTAGCCGCGCTCCACGCCGATCGGGTAGGCGGTGAGCGCGAAGCCGACCGCCGCGATACTCGAGAAGGTCAACGTGGGCCAACGGTCCGGCGTCAGACCGGTCTGCGGTCGCGTGCGTTCCCAG
>DATFGN010000361.1:0-13398 GCA_035249405.1 Gemmatimonadales bacterium | reverse complement strand
TGTGCCGAGCGGGTTGCCGGTGCGGTAGCGAGCCCTTACCGCCTCGGCGACCGCTTCGACCCTAAGTTCCGGGACGGTTCGTACCGGACGAAACACTGTTGCGCCCTTGCCCCGTTGCCCAGCGGTTCGCCGCTGGGCATTATTGCTATGTACCCGCCACCGCAAGGACTTATGGCGCTTACTCGGTTGACCGAACCGCTGGTCCGTGACAACGGCGTCCTCCGTCAGGCGACGTGGGAGGAAGCGTTGGACCGGGCTGCCAACGGATTCCGCCGCGTCAAAGCACAGCACGGCGGCGACGCCATCGGCACGTTCAGCTGCTCCAAGGCCAGCAACGAAATGAATTTCCTGGCCGGGAAGCTGAGCCGCGTCGCGTTCGGCACGCACAACATCGACAGCTGTAACCGAACCTGACACGCTCCTAGCGTCGTCGGTCTGGCGACAGCGTTCGGTGCCGGCGGGGGCACCAGCTCCTACCGCGAGGTGGAAGAGACGGACGTCATCTTCCTGTGGGGAGCGAACGCCCGTGAAAACCACCCCATCTTCTTCCATCACGTCCTGAAGGGCGTGCGCCGCGGCGCGCGCCTCTATGCGGTGGACCCGCGCCGCACCGCGTCCGCGCAATGGGCCGACGAGTGGCTCGGCATTCACGTCGGGACCGACATCGCCCTCGCCAACGCGATGGCGCGCGAGATCATCCACGCCGGCCTCGCGAACGAGGCGTTCATCAAGAATGCGACAACGGGCTTCGACGCCTACAAGGACTGCGTCGAGCGCTACACCCTGGAGTTCGCCGAGCGGGTAACGGGCGTCCCGGCCGAGGTGATTCAGCGCGCGGCCTTCGCCTACGCGCGCGCCGATCGCGCGATCATCTGCTGGACGTTGGGAATCACCGAGCATCACAACGCCGTGGACAACGTTCTCGCCCTGATCAACCTCGGGCTGTTGACCGGGCACGTGGGCCGCTACGGCTCGGGACTCAATCCGCTGCGCGGCCAGAACAACGTCCAGGGCGGTGGGGACATGGGGGCGATT
Organism: Gemmatimonadales bacterium; assembly: GCA_035249405.1. GTDB lineage: Bacteria > Gemmatimonadota > Gemmatimonadetes > Gemmatimonadales > GWC2-71-9 > DASTHG01. The sequence continues at coordinate 12,363 of DATFGN010000361.1, read as the reverse complement.
CCCAATCGTCTGGCCGGGTTCCAGGATTGGACAAAGGACCCGGAAATCCGCGCCAAGTTCGAGCGCGCCTGGGGCGTGCCGCTTAAACCGGAGTACGGCAAGAACCTCACGATGATGTTCGAGGCGATGGAGCACGGCACTCTCAAAGCGATCTACGCCATCGGCGAAAACCCGGCGCAGTCGGAGGCCGACCAGCATCGCGCCCAACGGCTGCTCGGCGGTCTCGAGCACATGGTCGTGCAGGACATTTTTCTCACCAGGACCGCCGAATTCGCGCACGTCGTGCTGCCGGCATCCTCGAGCTGGTGTGAAGGCGAGGGGACGGTGACCAATAGCGAGCGGCGCGTGCAGCGGATGCGGCCGGCGCTCACGCCGCCCGGCAACGCGCGCGACGACATCGGCCTCATCTGCGAGCTTGCCAAGCGGCTCGGTCACGATTGGGGCACGCCCAGAGCCGAAGACGTCTGGAACGAAGTCCGGTCGCTGGCACCGATGTTCGCTGGGATGACTTACGCGCGCTTAGAGAAGGAAGGCGGGCTGCACTGGCCGTGCTACGACGAGAGCCACCCCGGCGAGCAGTTCCTGCATAGCCGGCTGTGGAAAGAGCCGCGAGAAGGCCCGCCGGCGCCGTTCTCGGTGGTCGAGCACGACCCTCCGATCGAGCAGCCGGACGCCGAGTATCCGTTTACACTCACCACCGGCCGGCGCCTGGATTCCTACAATACCGGCGTGCAGACGAGCGTGTACAGATCGCCGCTCCGGCGTGGGGAGACGCTCGACATCTCACCGGAAGACGCGCATCGCCTGGGGGTCAAGGATGGGACGCCCGTCCGCGTCACCTCGCGCCGCGGCAGTGTCGTCGCCCCGGTGCATCTCGACACCATGTTGCGCCCCGGCCTCGTCTTCATGACGCTCCACTTTCAGGACGAAGTGAAGACCAACGTGCTGACCGTCGATTACACCGACCCGAAATCGGGCACCGCCGAGTTCAAGGCCTGCGCGGTGCGTGTCGAGCCGGTGGCGTACCCCGACTGACGTCCGGTGGATCTCCGTCTCCCTGATGCGAGGCCGACTACGGCCGAGCGCGCCGCGGTCGACGCGCTGCTCGGGCTCCCGGGCTCGGGCTGGGACGGTGGACCGCGGCGGGCTCGTGACGCGCACACCGCCCAGGGCGGCCATGCCGCCCGCGGGCAGCGGCATCTGTTGTTGCCGGCGCTCGAGGCCGTGCAGGCACGGGTCGGCTGGATCAGCCCCGGCGCCTTCGCCTATGTCTGCGAGCGGCTGACCGTCCCTCCGGCCGACGCGTACGGGGTCGCCACGTTCTACGCTTTGCTGCCGACCGTGCCGCGTCCACCGCGCATTGTGCACGTGTGCGATGACATCGCCTGCCGGATGAAAGGGGCCGCCGGGTTGTGCCAGGAGCTCGAGCGCGGCGTCGGACACGAGGGCTGGCTGCCCAGTCCCTGTCTCGGTCTGTGCGAGCAGGCACCGGCTGCGCTGCTGACGGAGGCGGGAGAACAGCCGGTGGAGCGATTGTTTGGAGCGGTGACGCTGGCCGCGGTCAAGAAGGTGCTGCAGGGCGATCTCACTCCGACCACGACGCCACGACTCCGCATCCCCCAAGCCGGTGACCCCTCGTTACGGATTCTGCGACGCGTCGACGTCGTCGACCCGACCAGCCTCGACGACTACAAGGCGCACGGGGGATACGAGGAGCTGCGGCGCGCGATCGCACTCGGCCCCGAGGGCGTGATTCGCGAAGTCACCGATGCCCGCTTGATGGGGCGGGGTGGGGCCGCGTTTCCGACCGGGCGAAAATGGGACGCCGTGGCGCGCCAGCCGGTACGACCCCACTACCTGGTGTGCAACGCCGACGAATCCGAGCCGGGCACCTTCAAGGATCGTGTCCTCATGGAAGACGATCCCTTCGCCGTGATCGAGGCGATGACCATCGCCGCATTTGCGACGGGCTGTGACCGCGGCTTCATCTATCTGCGCGGGGAATACCCGTTGGCGCGCGAGCGGCTGCAACACGCGATCGATGCCGCGCGCGCGCGGGGCTTGTTAGGTGAGACTGTCATGGGGCACCCGTTCCGGTTCGATATCGAGATCCGTCGCGGGGCGGGCGCTTATATCTGCGGCGAAGAGACCGCGATTTTCAATTCCATCGAAGGATTGCGCGGCGAGCCGCGCAACAAGCCGCCGTTTCCGGTTCAGGCCGGGTTGTTCGGCAAACCCACTCTCGTCAACAACGTCGAAACGCTGGTCGATGTGCTCGAGATCGTGCGCATCGGCGGTCCGGCCTATGCGAAGATCGGGACCGAGGGGTCGACGGGCACTCGGCTCTTCTGTCTCTCTGGCGGAGTGTCGCGACCCGGAGTGTACGAGGCGCCGTTCGGCATCACGCTGCGGCAGCTGCTCGACCTGGCGGGAGGCGTGGCCGGAGGGAAGAAACTCCAAGCGGTGCTGCTCGGGGGCGCGGCGGGAACGTTCGTGCGCCCCGACGAGCTGGATCTGTCCTTGAGTTTCGAGGGCGCCCGTGCGGCAGGTACGACGCTCGGCTCGGGAGTCGTGATGGTGTTCGACGACTCCGTCGACATGGCCGACATTGTGTTGCGCATCGCCGCCTTTTTCCGCGACGAGTCGTGCGGGCAGTGCGTGCCGTGCCGAGTGGGCACGGTCCGGCAGGAGGAAGCGCTGCACCGGATCACGCGCGGGAAGCCGCGCGGAGGGGTGAAGGGCGAACTGGCGCTGTTGGACGAGATCGGCGTGGCGATGAAAGACGCGTCGATCTGCGGACTGGGACAGACGGCCTACAGCGCCGTGGAGTCGGCGGTGAAGCGGTTGCGCATGTTCGACGGAGCGACGCCGTGACGGCGCTGGTGCGGCTCGAACCGGCGCGGCGCACCGTCGAGCTCACGATCGACGGCGCGAAGGTCCAGGCCAAGGAAGGCTCGACCATTCTTGATGCCTGCCGGGAGCGAGGGCCTTCGATTCCGACGCTGTGCTACCTCGACACGCTCCACCCGGTGAACGTCTGTCGGGTGTGCGTCGTCGAAGTCGAGGGCTCGCGGGTGCTGGTGCCGTCCTGCTCGCGCAAGGTCGAAGCGGGGATGGTCGTGAAGACCGATACGGAGCGGGTGCGGCACAGTCGCAAGATGGTGCTCGAGTTCCTCGCCTCGTCGGTCGATCTCTCGACCACGGCGGACGTGGCCGGATGGCTGACGGAGTACGGGGCCGATCCCGAGCGCTACGGGCCGCCGGCCGAGACCGACGGGCGGGACACGGCGCAGACCGGCCACCATGCGCCTCCGGACGTCGCGCACCGGGCGACCGTCGCGCAGCCGGTCAAGGTCGACAACGATCTCTACATCCGCGACTACAAGAAGTGCATTCTGTGCTACAAGTGCGTCGAGGCGTGCGGCACGGATTGGCAGAACACGTTTGCGATCGCGGTGGCGGGACGCGGGTTCGACGCCCGCATTTCGACTGAGTTCGCCGTGGAGCTGCCCAAATCGGCCTGCGTGTATTGCGGCAACTGCATCGCGGTGTGTCCCACTGGGGCCCTGATGCCGAAGAGCGAGTTCGATCACCGGGCGGCGGGCACGTGGGACGAATCCCGTCAGACCGTGACCCGGACCGTGTGTCCCTATTGCGGTGTGGGGTGCAACCTCGAGCTGCACGTCCAGGACAACACGATTGTGAAGGTCACCTCACCCCTCGATCACGACGTGACGTCCGGGAATCTCTGCATCAAAGGGCGGTTCGGCTGGGAGTACGTCCAGAGCCGGGCCACGCCACCCTCCCCGGACGGCAGGAAACAGAAAAAGCGCTAGTTCGCCAGGCCTTCCGGGTGGGTATAGACGGTGAGGCGGTCGCCGCGCGCGAAGCCGACCAGTGTCATTCCAGCCTGCTCGGCCAGCCGTACGGCTAATCCGGTGGGGCCGGAAATCGCCACCAAGAGCGCAGCCCCGAGCACAGTCGTTTTCTGTACCATCTCGAAGCTCGCCCGGCTGGTCACAATCACGAAACCATCCTTCGGGACCACGCCGCGCGCCAGCAGTGCGCCGATCAGCTTGTCGAGCGCGTTGTGACGGCCGACGTCTTCGCGCACCAACTCGACGGTGCCGTCGCGTCGCGCCCACGCTGCGGCGTGCACGGTGCCCGCGGCCGCGTTCAAGGTCTGGTGCTTCACGATCGCCTGAAGCGCGGTTTCGATGGCTGCCGGGGAGAACGGCGCGGACGCCGGCACGGGGTGCAGCTGTTTCAGTACGGCGTCGATGCTGTCCGTGCCGCAAATGCCGCAGCCCGTTCGGCCGGTCAAGCGGCGCGAGCGAGTGGCCACGACGGCCTCACATTCCGCGGGCACCGTTGCCTGGACTTCGATGCCTTGGCCGTAGCGAACGACCTTGATGTCACTCAAGTCCGCGAGTGTGCGTATCAACTCTTCGGTGATGCTGAACCCCAACAGGAAGTCTTCCAGGTCGGTCGGGGTGGCCATCATCACCACGTGGGGAATGCCGTTATAGACGAGGACGACGGGGGTTTCTTCGACGATGTGCTCGTCGCGGTCCTGGACTTTGCCGTCGCGCAGCAGGCGGGCACGCAGCTCGAGCAAGGGACCGGCATAGCCGAGCCGCTGTAAGCCGAGCGGGTGTTGCAGTTGATCAAGATCGCCCACGATCCGACAAGTATAACCGGCCTACAACTGCATCTTCTCCACCAACGCCTTGAACCGCGGCTCCTGCTGCACGGCGTCGAGAATCGGGTTCACCTTCAGGTAGGCGAGCCAGCCCCGCCGTTCGTCGTAGGCGCGTTCCATCCAATCCAGCGCGTGGTCCGTCTCGCCCAGCCCCAGGTACATCGTCGCGAACGCGACCGGCGACACATAGTCGCTCTGGGCCTGCTGCTCCAGCTGGCGCAACACCTCACGGGCCTCCGCTTCCTTGCCCGCCCGGGCGAGCACAAACCCCAGGGTCGCCTGCGTGTACGTCCCCGCCGCCGGCAGGTCCACCGCCTCACGGGCCACGCGTTCCGCTTCCCACAGATCGCCCAGCTGCTCGTAGATGAGCGCCATGATGCGGTAGCTCTCGTCGGCCATCGGGTTCATCGTCATCGCGCGCAGCATGTGATAGCGGGCCTGGTCGTAGCGCCGAGCGTAGTAATGCGCCCAGCCGACGCTGCGCCGCACCGAGACGGACGTGCCGTCGAGCTCCAACGCCCGCAAGGACTCCGCCATGGCCTCATCCAGGCGCCCTTGCGTGACGAGGAGAAACGCGTGCCATTGCCGAGCCGAGGCATAGCGCGGATCGAGCTCGATGGCACGGCGAAACTCGCGGTCGGCCGCCGCCCAATCCCACTCATGAATGAACAAGCTCCAGGCCAGGGACGCATGCGCTTCGGCCAGAGTCTCGTCCAGCTCCAGCGCGCGTGTGGCTGCGGCCTTGGCGCGCGCAAACCCTTCGGCCACGGGGACGCTGCGATAGTCCGCCTGTAGTGCGTATGAGTCCGCCAGGCCCGTGTAGGCGAGCGCGTATTTGGGGTCTTCCGCGATCGCCTGCTCGAAGAACGCGATACCCTGAGCGACGCCTTCCCGACTCCGCTTGTTCCACGCGTAACGCCCCTTGAGGTACAAACCGTACGCCTTGATGTTGTGCGTGGCGCGCCGCGGCGTCAGCGTCCGCACCGGAGCCAACGAGGTTGCGCGCAGCGTGTCGACGATCGTCCGGCCCATTTCCTCCTGGATCGCGAACACATCGTCCAGCCGCCGGTCGTAGCGCTGGGACCACAAGAGGCGCCCATCCTCGGTCGAGCTGAGCTGCGCTGTGATCCGCAACTTGTTCCCGGCCTTGCGCACCGTACCCTCCAGCAGGACGGCGGCGCCGAGCAGCGCCCCGATGGCGCGCACGTCCTGCGGCTTTCCTTTCAGGGCAAACACCGACGTGCGCGAGGCGACCCGGAGCCCATCGACCTTGGCCAGCGCGTCGATGAGCTCGTCCGTAATTCCGTCCGACAGATATTCGTTTTCCGGATCCGGACTGGCGTTGACGAACGGCAGCACGGCGATACTGCGGGTCGTCGCGGGATCCGGTCGCTCTTCGGCATCGATCGCTTCGAGCGCCGCGGCGAAATCCGCGACGCTGGCAAATCGCTCATCGGGGTCCTTGGCGAGCGCCCGGCGAATGGCCCGGTCCACCGCGGTGGGGACTTCGGGGCGACGACTGCGCAGCGGGGGAACGGCCTGGGTCGCGTGCTTGGCCATCGTCGCACGCGGCGTCGGCTCGCTGAATGGTGGGACACCGGTGAGCATCTCGTAGAGCACGCACGCCAGGCTATACACGTCGCTCTGGCTGCCCAGGTTCTGATCCCCGCTCGCCTGTTCGGGGCTCATGTACTCGGGCGTTCCCAGTGCCAGCCCGACTTCGGTCACCAACGGCCCGGCGCCGGGGGCGGCCAGCGCCCGGGCGATGCCGAAATCGGCGAGCACCGCATGGCCATCGGCAAACAGAATGTTTTCCGGTTTCACGTCCCGGTGCACGAATCCGTTGCGATGGGCGTAGTCGAGGCCAGTGCCGACTTCCTGCGCAATGCGCACCGCGTCTCTCACCGGCAGGCGCTGCTCGGTATCGAGCCGGTCGCGCAGCGATCCCCCGGGGACGTACGGCGACACGTAGTAGAGCAATCCTGCCAGCTCGCCGGAATCGATCAGCGGAAGGATGTGCGGGTGGGCGAGACGGGCGGCGATCCCGATTTCCCGCAGGAACCGCTCGGCGCCGAAGGCCGCGGTGAGATCGGGTCGCAGCACCTTGATGGCGACCTGGCGATCATGCTTGCGATCGACCGCCCGGTAGACGGTCGCCATCCCGCCGCGACCCAGCTCATGCTCGATCGTGTAGCGTTCCGCGAGCGCCTCGGCCAGAGGTGAGATCGGCTCAGCCATGGAGGGGAGAATATGCATCTTGGGTAACCGGGACGGCGGAACTCGGGTTCCCGGGGGTACATTGGCGCATGCCTTCCGTGCACGGCATCCATCACGTGACCTGCATCGCGGCCGATCCGCAGCAGAATCTCGACTTTTACGTGGGTGTCATGGGATTGCGCCTGGTGAAGAAGAGTGTGAACCAGGATGTGCCGGACACCTACCATCTGTTCTACGCTGACGCCCGCGGCACTCCGGGCACGGACTTGACCTTTTTCCCGTGGCCCGACATGGACCCAGTGCAGCCCGGTGTAGGACTCACGATGGAAGTGGTATTCGCCGTGCCCCCCGGTAGCCTCGATTTCTGGCGCCGTCGCTTGATGGCGCGCGGCGTGGCCGTGGGCGAGACCGAAACCCGGTTCGGTGAGGCGGTGCTGCCGTTTCGGGATCCGCATGGCTTGCCATTGGCCCTGGTCGAAACCTCGCGCCCGCGCCCCTTCACTCTATGGGACAAGAGCACCGTCCCCGACGAGCACCAGCTGCGCGGGATGGATGCGGTCCGTCTGTGGGAGCGGGACCAGGGCGCAACCGGTGCCTTGCTCACCGACATCCTCGGTCTGACGCGGCGCGGTGACGAATCGGGATGGACGCGCTACGACCTCGGCCGGGATGAGGCTGGGACGCTCGTCGACGTGAAACAGGTGGCGGACAAGGGGCGGGGCCGTTGGGGCACGGGCTGCGTCCACCACGTTGCCTATCGAGTCCACGATGCCGCGGAGCAGGGGACCCTGCGTGATCGTCTGGAGGCGGCGGGACGCAGGCCGACTCCGGTCATCGACCGCTTCTGGTTCTCCTCCGTCTATTTCCTCGAGCCGGGCGGCGTGCTGTTCGAGCTGGCCACCGATGGGCCCGGCTTCGAGCGTGACGAACCCGGCTCGAACCTCGGCGAGACGCTCATCCTGCCGCCCTGGCTCGAGCCACGTCGCGAGCAAATCGAGCGCGCGTTGCCGCCGCTTCGGGTCCCAGCCGGAATCGCTTCGTGACGCGTCGATTGATCGGGCGATTCACCGCCGTCGTGATCGCCACAACTGGTGTGGCGTGCAGCGACGGATCAGGGTCGGGTCCGGCTCCTCGCCTGGTGCTGTCGCCACCCTGGGCGTCGATCTCGGCGGCCGACGCTGCGACGAGCGATACCGTGCGCGCCAGGTACGTCACGGAGATGGGTGACACGTTGGCCGCCGGCGCGGTGACCTGGACGAGCACAAACGCGAATGTGGCCTCCGTCGACGCCAGCGGGTTGATCCACGCGCACGCGGTCGGGGCCGCGACCATCCGAGGCGCGGCCGGTGGCGACGTGGCTGCGGTGGCGATTAGCGTCACCGATCCCGTCCTCGTTGGGGCCGGTGACATCGGCAGCTGCGTCTCGGACCGCGACGCAGCGACGGCGTTGCTCTTGGACAGCATCGCCGGAACGGTGATGACGCTCGGGGACAATGACTACGCCGATGGCGCCTCACCGCCGGCCTACGGAGTCTGCTTCGATTCGACGTGGGGACGGCACCAGCCCAGAGTGATCCCGGCTCCAGGAGAAGACGACCGCAGAGGGGGCAGTCTGGCCGGGTACTTCGCGTATTTCGGCGCTGCGGCTCACGGCCCATCAGGCTACTACAGTTTCGATCTCGGCAACTGGCACATCGTGGTGCTCAATGCCACGCCGTCGGTCGATACGGCGCAGGTGACCTGGCTGCGGAACGATCTGGCCGCGCAGTCGAATCTCTGCACCGCGGTCCTCGCCCACCGGCCGCGATTCAGCTCGGGGAACGCCGGGTCTTCGTCCGGAATGGCAGCGGTCTTCCAGGCGTTGGACGACTACGGTGTCGAGCTGCTGCTGTCCGGCAACGATCACGATTACGAACGGTTCGGTCCCCAGGCTCCCGATCAGAGTGCGGATCCGGACAGCGGCGTGGTGCAGTTCGTGGTGGGGACGGGCGGAAGGAGCCACGGCGGCATCAATGTGCCGCTCGAGCCGAACAGCCAGGCGCAAAACGCCGATACCTACGGCGTCCTCAAGCTCACGCTCCATCCGGCGAGCTACGACTGGCGCTTCATTCCGGTGGCGGGGAGGACGTTCACGGACTTCGGAACCAGAGCCTGCCACTAGCCCGAATACCTACGTAGAGGACCAGCACCGCCCCAGCTTGCTCCAGCGTGGCGGAACCCCAATATTGGCAGCGCTTTCCCCAAGCAGGAGCGGTGGTATGGCTGACGCACCGGGCCCTCCTTCTACAACTGCTTCCCGGCGCTGGTGGCCGGCGGGGCTGTCGATCCAATACAAGCTGCCCCTGCTCATCTGCGCCCTGCTGCTCGGCGTCGTCGTGCTGTCTTCTTGGGCGGCGTATCGCGGCGTGCGCAGCTCGGCGTACGCCGGTGCACGCGAGCGATTGGAGAATGTCTCCAATCAGCTCGCCAGCCTGCTTCAGGCTTCCGCCGGCCAGGTGGGCGCTGCGGTCGCGAAGGCTGCTGCCAACGACACGATTCGTCGCTTCCTCGAGACCCCGAACGAGACCACGCGGCTCGACGCGATCAGCGTGATGCGTCACATGGGACCCGTGCAGGAGCAGGTCGTCAGCGTGGAGCTGTGGAGCCCGCAGCGCGAGCAGCTGCTCACGGCGGCGGCCCAGGCTTCGACGGACAGCGCAGGGGGGGAGCCAGAAACCGTGCAGTGGGCCGTGCGAGCCGACACCGGTCTCGTGGGGCGACTGCAGCTCGGCCGGGACTCGCTCATCTATCCCGTGACGGCGCTCGTGCTGGGGCGTCGTGGCCCGCTGGGGTACGTCGTCCAATGGCGGCGTGCCTCCTCCAATGCCAAATCGCGGGAAGGCACCGTCCAAATGATCGGATCGGGCGCCGGGCTCTATGTCGGCAACGATCATGGCGATTTTTGGACGGACTTGGTGAGCCAGGCGCCCAAACCGCCGGTCGACGTTCGACAGGCTCGCGGCATCATGGTCTACGAGCGTCCCGGCAGTGGTCGCGTCATGGCGGCCGCGCGCTCGCTTGCCCCCTTGCCCTGGGTCGTGCTGCTCGAGTTTCCGGAGCGGGTCGTCACGGCCCCGGCCACGCGCTTCATCCGACGCTTGACGCTCATCGATCTCGGCATTGTCGCGGTCGGACTCCTTTTGGCATGGGGCATTGGCCGCCGCATCGCGCGGCCGCTGCGGGAGCTGACGGTGGCTTCCACGGGGGTGGCTGCAGGCGACTTCTCGCGGACCGTGACAACGACACGGACCGACGAGTTGGGGCGCCTCGCGGCGGCGTTCAACAGCATGGCGACCCAGGTTCACCGGGCACAGACCCGGCTGGAAGACGACGTACGGGAGCGGACGGCAACGTTGGAGGAGCGGAACGAGGAGCTGGAGGCATTCGCCTATTCCATCTCCCATGATCTGCGCGCCCCGCTCCGGACCATGCAAGGCTTCAGCGAAGCGCTGCTGGAGGACTTCGGCGCCAAGCTCGATCCGGCCGGGCGCGACTATGCGGAGCGGATTGTGGCTGGCTCCCGGCGGATGGACGAGCTGATCCGGGACCTGCTTGCCTACAGCCGGGTCAGCCGAGGCGAGCTCCAGTTGATGCCGGTGGCGTTGCGGCCGGTCGCCAACACGGCCGTCGCCGAGCTGGACGGGGCCCTGCGTGCGCGCGGCGCCACGGTGCGGGTTGCGGAGTCGCTCCCGGTCGTCAACGGACACGCGGGAACGTTGTCGCAGGTGTTTACCAACTTGCTCGGCAACGCGCTCAAGTTTGTGCCGGAGAACCGGCCGCCGGTGATCGAGATCTCCACCGATAGCCGGAACGGGATGGCGCGGGTGTGGGTCATCGACAATGGGATCGGGATCGCCAGCGAGCACCGGGACCGTATCTTCCGGGTGTTCGAGCGACTGCATAGCACGGAAGAGTATCCGGGGACCGGGATCGGTCTCGCGATTGTCCGGAAAGCCGTTGAGCGGATGGGTGGGAAGGTGGGCGTGGATTCGACCCCAGGTCTGGGCAGTCGGTTCTGGATCGAGCTGCAACCCGTCGACGAAAGGGCGTCCGCGTGACCAGGCCAGTCATTCTGATCGTCGAGGACGATCCCAACGACGTGCTGCTCATCCAGCGAGCCTTCAAGAAGGCGAACATCCTGGTTCCGCTCCGAACTGTGAACCATGGCGATGAAGCCGTCGCGTACCTGGGTGGTGAGGGAACGTACGCCGACCGCGGGCAGTATCCCGAGCCAATCCTGGTGTTGCTCGACTTGAAGCTGCCGCGCCGTTCGGGCCTCGAAGTGCTGGAGTGGATCCGGGCGCAATCCCGGTTGCGCCGATTACCGGTGGTGGTCCTCACGTCCTCGAAGGAAACGGACGACATCAACAGAGCCTATGACCGGGGCGCCAACTCGTATCTCGTGAAACCGGTCGGATTCGATAGCCTGCTGGAGCTCGTCAAATCGCTGGAGATGTACTGGCTGACGCTGAATCAGCGGCCTGAGATTCCCGCCGCGTAGCCGTTCCCAGCCCGTCGTGATCATCGGCGCCCATGCCATCATCTATACGCCTCAGGCGGAGCAGGTGCGCGCGTTCTTCCGGGACGTGCTCGAGTTTCCGGCGGTCGACGCCGGGCGTGGCTGGTTGATCTTCGCGCTGCCCCCCGCCGAGCTCGGCATCCATCCGACGGAGGAAACCGAGGGATCGCACGAGCTGTACCTGATGTGCGACGATGTGAAGGCCACCGTCCGCGAGCTGGAAACGAAGGGGGTGAAATTCCTGCGACCGATCACCGACGCGGGATTCGGATTGATGACGGCCATCGCACTTCCGGGCGGTGGGGAGCTGGGGCTGTATCAGCCCAAGCATCCGACTGCCATTCCCACCCGGCCGGGCTCCTAGCCGAACCTCACTCGCTGCACCATCCTCGGACGTCGTGTTGACAGTCGATCCCCGGTCGCCGACCTTGCTGCTTCCACGCCGGAAGCGTCTCGCGCGTACAGGATCAGTCATGCCTCGTTCAGCCTGCGCCGAACTGCTGTTGGCCGCCTGTATCGCCGCCTGCTCGTCCCGGGCAGCCAGCGGCCCTCCCCGGGTCCCCGTGAGCGTGGCCCGGGTGCAGCAGTCCGATGTCCCCTATTTCCTTGCCGCGACGGGCTCGGTGGAGCCGATTCGCACGGTGGATGTCACGTCCCAGGTCGGCGGGATGCTGCAGCGCGTCCGGTTCGCTGAGGGCGAAGAGGTGAAGTCCGGGCAGCTGCTGTTCGTCATCGACCCTCGCCCCTATCGAGCGGCGGTGCAACAGGCCGAAGCCGCGCTGGCGCGAGACGTGGCCCAGGCGGAGAACGCCGCCCGCGACGCGGAACGCTACCGGATCCTGTCCCAGGACCGGTCGGTCACCGAGGCGGACTACCAGGAAAAGCA
>DATFGN010000360.1:0-4629 GCA_035249405.1 Gemmatimonadales bacterium | reverse complement strand
CGGGGGAAGGGAGAGGGGGGCGTTACGGGGGCATGATGAATCAGGGTCCTCGGCCCACCTTTGGCGTGACGGAACGAGGATTGGAAGTCCACCTGTTCGATTTCGACGCAGAGCTGTACGGCGCGACCGTATGGGTGGAGTGGGTGCAGCGCCTGCGGGACGTGCGCCAATTCCCGTCCCGCGACGCGCTGATCGAGCAGCTGGCAAGTGATCGCGCCGCAGCGCGCGAGAGTCTCAACCTGGCGGGTGTGCGATGAAGGACCTTCGGTTTCGGCTGATCATGATCGGGGTGCTGCTGGTGTTGTCCATCCTGCAGCTGCTGCCGAAGCAGCAACAGCAACGGGTGGTCGACGTCCAGACCGGCCGGATGAAGGACACGTCCGTCCGCCGCGTGCCCATCAATCTCGGCCTCGATCTCCAGGGCGGGATTCACCTGGCGCTCGAAGTCGACCAGTCCAAGGGACTCGTCGCGGATTGCGGAGACGCCATCCGGCGCGCCGAGCGCGTGGTGCGCACCCGGGTGGACGAGTTCGGCACCACCGAGCCCGTCGTGCAGGTGGTCGGGCAGTGCCGCCTGATCGTCGAGCTCGCCGGCGAAAAAGACCCCACCCGAGCCAAACAGATCGTGCAGAAGACCGCCTTTCTCGAATTCCGCATCACGGACATGAAGAATCTGTTCCGCGACGCCTTGCCGGCGATCGACGCGGACCTGCGCCGGGCCGGAGTGAAAGGCGGTCAGGCCGGGGCAGTAAGCGCGGTCTCCCAGCTGTTTGCGCAGGACTCATCCAAGAAAGGGCCGACCGATACCACGGCCCTCGCGAACGCGCCGGGCGCCTTGTCGGCCCTGCTGTTTCAGGGCCAGATGCCCGGCGAATTCCTCGTGCCGGTGGAGCAGGTGGCCCAGGCCGAGAGTCTGCTGGCCCGGCCCGAAGTCACGGCCGGGCTGCCGCGGGGGATCGAATTGCGCTGGGGCACGGAGACCGAGTCGCGCGGCGCGCGGCCCTACCGCGCGCTCTATGCCCTCGAGGATCGTCCCATCATTACCGGCGACGAGCTCACCAAGGCCTCCGCGCGGCGCGACCAGCTGAATAACCACTCAGTGGTCGTGTTCGACCTGACCCGTCGCGGATCGCGGAAGTTCTGTGAGGCCACCGGCCGGCATGTCCGGGACTACATGGCCATCATGCTCGACAGCCGCGTCCAGGGGCAGCCGCCGATCATCAACGATCAGATCTGCGGCACCGGGCAAATCGATCTCCAGAACAAGCCGCTCACCGAGGCGCAGGATCTGGCGCTGGTGCTGCGGGCGGGCGCGCTGCCGGCGCCGCTGCAGATCGTCGAAGAGGTCACCATCGGACCCTCCCTGGGCCAGGACTCGATCAACAACGGGATCCGGGCCGGCATCGTGGGAGTGGTCCTGGTGGTGTTGATCATGATCGTGTACTACCGGCTCTCGGGCATCCTCGCGGTGACGGCCTTGAGCCTGTACGTATTGATGACCCTGGCCGGTCTGTCGCTGTTCGGCTTTACGCTCACGCTCCCCGGGCTGGCCGGTCTCGTGCTGTCGATCGGCATTGCCGTGGACGCCAACGTGCTGATTTTCGAGCGCATCCGGGAGGAGCTGCAACACGGTAAGACTGTGCGCCTGGCGGTCGATGAAGGATTCAAGCATGCGATGAGCGCGATCATCGATTCCAATGTCTCCACCGCCTTGACGGCGTTCATCCTGTACCTGGTGGGCACCGGTCCCGTGCAGGGCTTCGCCATCACGCTCATCATCGGCATCGCGGCGTCGATGATCACCGCCATCTATGTCGTGCGCACGTTCCTGCTCGTCTGGATCCGGCGGCGTCCCGACATGCAAACCCTGAGCGTCTGATGATCCGACTCTTCGCAAACGCCAACTACGACTTCATCAACTGGCGCCGGTGGGCCTACAGTCTCACCGCCGCGTTTATCGTCCCCGGCATCGTACTGCAGTTGACCAAAGGATTGGTGTACAGCATCGAGTTCACGGGCGGCACCGCGATGCAGATCGAAACCGCCCGGGCGATCCCGGTCGCCGAGTTGCGGGCCGATCTCGATCAAGCGGGAATTCACGGCGCCGAGATCCAGACGTTCGGGGCGGATACGGCCTTTCTCATTCGCGCGCGGCTCGGCGCCAGCGTCTTAGGCACAACGGAGGCCACGGGGGCGGCGGTGCGGCAGGCCCTCGATGCCAACCTTGGCGCCGGCAACTACCGGGTGGTCCGGACGGAAGCCGCGGAGCCGAAAGTGGGCCGGGAGCTCCAGGGCAAGGCGTTCCTCGCCATTCTGCTGTCGTTCGTCGTGTTGCTGGTCTACCTCGCCATCCGGTTCGAATGGCGGTTCGGGTTGGCCGCGGTGCTCGCGACCGCGCACGACATCGTGGCGACGGTCGTGTTCATCCGCTACCTGAATCTCGAAGTGAGCCTCGTAGTCGTGGGCGCGGTGCTGACCATGGTCGGCTACTCGCTCAACGACACCATCATCATTTTCGACCGCGTGCGCGAGAACCTGCGCAAATACCGCCGCCAGAACCTGTACGAGATTCTCAACCTGTCGATCAACGAGACGTTGCCGCGCTCGATCCTGACGCACGGGACCACCATGGCTGCCACGCTCTCCCTGGTGGTGTTCGGCGGCGAAGTGATCCGGCCGTTCGCCCTGGTGATGACGTTCGCCATTTTCACTGGCACGTTCTCTTCCATCTACATTGCCGCGCCGCTCCTGCTCCTCATCGAGAAGCGCTGGCCGGGCCAGGATGCGCGCGGGGCCCGGTCGTACCTGGGGGTCTCGACCCGGACCAGCCCGCCCCCGGAGCCGGCGCCCACCGCGCCGAGCAGCCGCTCCAAGGCCGCCGTCTGACGTGCTGGTTGACGCCCACTGTCACCTGGGAGACGGGGCGTTCGACGCGGATCGACCGGCGGTGCTGGCGCGGGCGCGGCATGCCGAGGTGACGCACGTAGTCGTCATCGGAGAGTCGGTGGCGGGCAGCGAGCGGGCCGTAGCCCTCGCGAAACAGACGACGGGGTTGTCGGCCACCGCGGGCGTTCATCCGCACGAGGCGCGCGCGTGGAACGCCGACGCGGAGCAGCGGGTGCGGGCGCTGCTGGCGGAGCCGGAAGTGGTGGCGGTGGGGGAGACGGGGCTCGACTACCACTACGACCATTCTCCACGCGAAGACCAGCGCCGTGCCTTCGAAGCCCAATTCGCTCTGGGCGCCGAACTCGGGAAGCCGGTCGTGATCCACGCGCGCGACGCCGATGCCGACGTCGCGGCCCTGGTCCGCACTTGGGCGCCCCGCGTCCCGGCCGTCGTGCTGCACTCGTTCGCCAGCGCCGCCGCGTTGTTCACGGCGGGGATAGAGGTCGGTGCCTACTTCTCGCTCAGCGGCATGATCACGTTCAAGAACTGGCGGCCCGACGTGCCCCTCGCCGCCATCCCGTCCGACCGGCTGCTGGTCGAGACCGACGCCCCCTACCTCGCCCCCGTTCCGCACCGCGGCGAGCGGAATGAGCCCGCCTACGTGCGCGAGGTGGCGCTGGCGTTGGCGCGGGCGCGAGACACCGACCCCGCAGAGCTGTGGCCCCAGCTCGCCGCGAACGCGCGGCAGGCGTTCGGCGAGCGGCTGACGACCGTCCTGTGACCGGAGCACCGGCGTGACGACACGCGCGAAATTCCCGACCGACATCGAAATCGCCCAGGCGGCG
The DNA here is from genome assembly GCA_035249405.1 of Gemmatimonadales bacterium. Taxonomy (GTDB): domain Bacteria; phylum Gemmatimonadota; class Gemmatimonadetes; order Gemmatimonadales; family GWC2-71-9; genus DASTHG01. Next base: position 898 of record DATFGN010000360.1, on the reverse strand, counting down.
AAGCTGCGGCCCGTCGCCGACATCGCGGCGGAGCTGGGACTGACCGACGACGAGGTCGAGCTGTACGGCAAGTACAAGGCGAAGATCTCGCTCGCCGCGTTGGCGCGACGCCCGCCCAAAGGCCGCCTCGTGCTGGTCACGGGGATCAACCCGACGCCGGCCGGGGAGGGGAAGTCCACGGTGACGGTCGGCGTCACGCAGGCGCTGCGCAAACTGGGCAAGGACGCCATCCTGTGCCTGCGCGAGCCGTCGCTCGGCCCGGTGTTCGGGGTCAAGGGCGGGGCGGCGGGCGGCGGCTATGCGCAGGTGGTCCCCATGGAGGACATCAACCTCCACTTCACGGGCGACTTCCACGCGATCGCCGCCGCTCACAACCTGCTGTCGGCGATGCTGGACGCTCACCTGCACCACGGCAACATCCTCCACCTCGACACCCGCCGGATCACCTGGCCACGCACTATCGATATGAACGATCGCGCCCTGCGGCACGCGATCGTCGGCGTGGGCGGCGTGAACGCCGGCCCGACGCGCGAGGAACGCTGGGTCATTATCCCGGGATCGGAAGTGATGGCCATCCTGGCCCTCGCCACCGGATTCGGTGATCTGGAGCGGCGGCTGGGCGAGATCATCGTCGGCCTCACTCATGCGAAGGGCGCGATTCGGGCGAGCGACCTCAAGGCGCAGGGATCGATGACGCTGCTCCTGAAGGACGCGCTCAAACCCAATCTCGTGCAAACACTCGAAGGGGGGCCGGCCCTGGTCCACTGCGGGCCCTTCGGCAACATTGCCCACGGCTGCAATTCGGTGATGGCGACTCAGCTGGGGCTGCGTCTCGCCGACGTCGTGCTCACCGAGGCGGGATTCGGCGCGGACCTCGGCGCCGAGAAGTTCTTCAACA
>DATFGN010000359.1:0-10546 GCA_035249405.1 Gemmatimonadales bacterium | reverse complement strand
CCAGCCTGTTGTGGCTGAGCGAGCGACCGCGACTCAACCGCTTCGTCCGTCGTAATCGCCTGGCGACGCGATTTGCCTCGCGCTTCGTCGCCGGTGAGACGGTCGACACGGCTCTGGCGGCGCTGGGCGACCTGAACGCCGCGCACATCTCGGCCAGCCTGGATCTGTTGGGAGAGTCGGTCCACAAGCCCGAAGAGGCACGGGCGGCCCGCGACATCTACCTGCAGCTCCTCGACCGGATTCACGCCGCCGCCGCCGACTCGAATGTGTCGGTGAAGCTCACCCAGATGGGACTGGACATCGACGAGCGCCTCTGCGTCGAGAACATCCGGGCGATCATCGGACGGGCGAAACAGCTCGGATCGTTCGTACGCATCGACATGGAAGGCTCCGCCTACACGCAACGGACGCTCGATCTGTTCACCCGGACGTTCTACCCGGAATTCGGCAACGCGACGGGCGCCGTCGTGCAATCATACCTGCGCCGCACCGCGGCGGACGTCGACGCGTTGATCGCGCTCGGCGCGCGCGTGCGATTGTGCAAGGGCGCGTACAAAGAGCCGGACGAGGTCGCCTTTCCGAACAAGCGGGATGTGGACGCGAACTACGTCGCATGTATGGAACGATTGCTCGACCGTGGCCACTACCCCGGACTCGCCACGCACGACGAGCGCATCATCACCCACGCCAAGGCGTTCGCCAAAGGGCGGGGGATCGACGCGTCGCGGTTCGAATTCCAGATGCTGTACGGTGTCCGGCGCGACTTGCAGCACGAGCTGCGCGCCGCCGGCTACAATCTCCGCGTCTACGTGCCGTTCGGCAGTCACTGGTATCCCTACCTTATGCGCCGCCTTGCCGAGCGCCCGGCCAATATCGGGTTCATCTTGGGTAATGTGGTCAAGGAGTCTCTACGGCGGCGGTGAGTGAAGACGCGACGTTGGGTGGTTACGAGCGCGTCCACCAGCGCCCGCCTGCGTTCGGCGGCCCGGACGGGCAGGCGTACACCGTTGCGACGCTGGTCGACGACGATCCGGACGCCGCCGGGCGCTATGGCGCCGCGTTGTTGTTCGTGCGCTGGTCGAGCGCCGGCGAGCGGGCCGTCGGTCACCTCGAGACCGAGTACCTGGCGTTCGGGAACAGCCCGGACGAGGCCGTGGGTCCGCTGCTCGACCTCTCCCTCACGGAAGTGAAGACTCACTTGGATCGCTGCATCGCGCGCGCCTCCGATACGGCGAGCGCGTCGTGATCACCGGTATCGTGCTGGCTCGAGCAGTCGGCGGCTATCGTGTGCACACTCCCGAAGGCGAGCGCGCCGCGGTGCTGCGGGGCCGGCTCAAGCTCCCAGACGACGACCGGGTTGTGGCCGGAGACGTGGTGGAGCTGACGCTGCATGGTGACGGTCCAGCCACCATCGAGCGGGTGCACACGCGGCGCAGCGTGCTGGCGCGGCGGCGTGCCACGGGCGGCGGCGGCGCGCGGCGCGCCCAGCCGATTGCCGCCAATGTCGACCAGGTGGTGGTCGTCGCGGCGGCGTGCGACCCCGAGCCCAACCCGCGCATGCTGGACCGATTCCTGGTCATTGCCGAGGCGAACGGCCTGCCCGCCGCGTTGGTCGTGAACAAAGTGGAGCTCGATCGGGCTCCGGCGAAACTGCTGGAGCGTCGCTATGCACGCGCCGGCTATCAGGTCGTGTCGACCTCGGTGAAGGCCCCGGAAGGACTCCCCGCGCTGCGCGATCTGCTGCGCGGACGCGAAACTGTGTTCACGGGCGCATCCGGCGTGGGCAAATCAAGCCTCCTCAACGCGCTCGAGCCGGGCCTGAAGCTGCGCATCGGGGCGATCAGCGAGAAGTGGCGGACCGGGACGCACACGACGCGCGCCGCCGAGCTCGTCCCGCTGGCGGTGGGCGGGTTTGTCGTGGATACGCCGGGCATGCGCGAGGTGGGCGCCTGGGGCATCGCACCGGAAGAGGTGGGTGCGTGCTTCCCGGACTTCCGCCCCTATCTCGACGCGTGTCGCTTCGACAACTGCCGGCACCTGGCCGAGCCGGGCTGCGGGGTGCGTCAGGCGGCGGCGTCGGGCGAGGTCGACGGAGACCGCCTGGTGTCCTACGAGCGCATCTACGAGGAGGTCAGTGTTCCTTCCTGGTCCAGCGATCGGCGTCGCGAGTCGTGACCTTCTGCATCATTCGTTCGAACGCCTGGTCGAGATCGATGCCCTGCGAGTTCGCGAGACAGATGGTCACGAACAGCACGTCCGCCAGCTCCAGGGCGAGGTCGCCATCGGCTTCTTCCGGTCGCTTTGGTTTCTGGCCGAAACGGTGATTGACCTCGCGGGCCACCTCGCCGACTTCCTCGGTCAGGCGGGCGAGAATGGCGAGCGGAGCAAAATAGCCTTCCTTATATTGACTGATCCACCGATCCACGGCCGCCTGAGCTTCGCGAAACGCCACTGGAGTCTCCGTCGCTAGATGGGCACCGATACGCCGCTGGTGACGCCGTTCGTGGGAGAGCGCTATGCCGATGCGAGCGCGCTCTCACGGCTGGTGGCGCCCCCCTATGATGTCATCTCGTCCGAGGAGCGACGCCGGTATGCCGCCCTCGATCCGCACAATATCGTCCACCTGATTCTCCCGGAAGCTGCGGGCGATGTGAATCGCTACCAGGCGGCGGCCGGTCACCTGGCGGAGTGGCGGGCGGCCGGCGTGTTCGTTGCGGATACCGACCCGGCCGTCTACGTCGTGGCGCAGAGCTTCGCGACGCCGGCCGGGGAGCGACGCACGCGCGTCGGCGTGTTTGCCGCCGTGGCGGCGGAACCCTACGAGCGGCGACGCGTCCTGCCGCACGAGAAGACCCACCGCGGGCCCAAGCTGGACCGCCTCGAGCTGCTGCGCGCCACGCAGACCAACCTGGAGTCGATCTTTCTGCTCGCGCCTGACGCCGACGGCACCGTGGCCACCCGGCTGCGGGCGATCAGTGACGGCGGGCGCGCGCCGGACGCCACCGCCGAGCTGGACGGGGTGGAGATCCGACTGTGGCGCGAGGGCGGCACGGACGCCGAGCGCCTCGCCGCCGCGCTGTCCGCAGCGCCGCTCTACATCGCCGACGGCCATCACCGGTATGAAACGGCCGTCGCCTATGCCGCCGAGAATCGCGCCGCGGTGCGGCTACTCGGCTTCGTCGTGTCGGCGCGCGAGGCCGGTCTGGTGGTCTTGCCCACGCACCGCGTCGTCTATGGAACCGGTCGCGATGTCACCACGCTCGAGTCCGGCTGGCGCAAGTATTTCGAGATCACGCCAGTTCCGGCCGCCGCCGACCGGGTCGCGCTGTTGGCGCAGGCGGGTCGCGATCGTGTCGCGACCGTAGTCGCCATCGCGGGCGGAGAGCGCGATCGTCTGCTCGTGCTGCGCCCCGACGCGCCGCTGAGCGAGATGCCGGAGCTCGGTCGCACGCCGGCGGTGCGCACGCTCGACGTCGTCATTGTAGAACGGCTCGTGGTGCAGGAAATCCTCGCTGCCGGCAAGTCCACGCCGACGTTGACCTACACGCCCGATCCCGCGGCGGCGCTCAAGCTGGCCCACGCTGGAAAGGCACTCGCCGCAGTGTTGTTGAATCCGACCAAAGTGGAGCAGGTGTTCGCGGTGGCAGACGCGGGGGACGTTATGCCCCCGAAGTCCACGTTCTTCATTCCCAAAGTGCCGAGTGGATTGGTGATAAAAACTGTCGACAAGTAGATTTGCCCCCTATGCCTCGACCCCGCGACCGCATTCTCGGCAATCTCGAAACCATTTATCGCGAAGCGTACGATCGCGCCAAGTCGGCGAACGACGAGCGTCGCATGGCCGATCTCGACGCGTCCTACCAGCGCGAGCAGCTCCTGCTCGAAGTGTTGCTCGATATTCGTGACGCCCTCGTCACCCCGCCGGCCAGTCCCGGCGTCGATCCGCTCTCGGCCATCGAGACGATCCGCCGCGTAGCCAAACTGCGCTGATCAGGAGCTCCTGCATGCGCTTCTCGTGCACCGCCGCTTGTTGCGCTTTTCTGCTCGCTGCCTGTGGCCAGAAGGCCGACATCGTCATTGTCGGTGGCACCGTCTGGACCGGTCTCACGAGCGGGCAGGGTCGACCAGGCGCTGTCGCGATCCAGGGCGACAAGATTCTCGCCGTCGGGGACTCGGCCGAGGTCGTGCGCACCGTGGGCTCCAAGACGGTCGTGGTCGACGCCTACGGTGGCCTGGTGATGCCGGGATTCGCCGACGGGCACACCCACTTCGTCGGCGGGGGTTTTCAGCTGGCCTCGATCGAGCTCCGGGACGCGGCGACGCCGCAGGAATTCGTTCGCCGCATTGCCGCGTACGCCCAGCGCTTGCGTCCCGGCGAGTGGATCACCGGGGGCAACTGGGACCACACCCTGTGGCCGGGACAGCCACTGCCGCGTCGTGAGTGGATCGATTCGGTGACGCCGAACAACCCGGTATACATCGATCGGTTAGACGGGCATGAGGCGCTGGCCAACACCGCTGCGCTCCTGGCGGCGCACGTCACGAAGGCGACGCCCACGCCGGAAGGGGGAGAGATCCTGCGCGACGTCCGCAGCGGCGAGCCGACGGGGATATTCAAGGACGGAGCGTTAGGGCTCGTCTATGATGTGGTCCCGGCACCCAGCGCGGAACAGAATGACTCAGCTCTGGCCCGGGCGCTGGCCTATGCCGCGACGCTCGGACTCACGGCAACAGCCCATATGTCTGCCTCCTGGGAGGATCTCGCCAGCTACCGCCGGCTCGAGAAGGCTGGGCGCATGACGCTGCGCGTCTATCTCTACCTTCCGCTCGGTGATTGGCGCGCCGTGGCCGAGACGATCCACGCCGCCGGGCCTGGGGACCCATGGGTGCGTGTCGCGGGTCTCAAGGAGTTCATGGACGGCTCGGCGGGGTCGCGCACGGCCTACTTCTTCGACGCGTTCGATGACTCGGCGGGGTATCACGGGTTGCTGCGCAATCCGGAACAGCGCATGCGCACCTGGATCGGCGACGCGGACTCCGCCGGTCTGCAGGTTGCCGTGCATGCGATCGGTGACCGGGCCAACGCCATCCTCTTAGCCATTTATGACAGTGTCGCCAAGGCGCATGGTCCACGAGACCGGCGCTTCCGTATCGAACATGCCCAACACCTGCGACGCGAGGACATCCCATCGTTCGGCCAGCTGCATGTCGTTCCCTCGATGCAGCCCGCACATCTCATTGACGACGGCCGCTGGGTGCAGCAACGGATCGGGCCGGAGCGGATCAAGACCACCTATGCGTTCCGCACCCTGCTCGACACCGATGCACCGCTCGCCTTCGGTTCCGATTGGTCGGTCGCCACGCTCGACCCACTGATCGGCGTGTCCGCTGCCGTCACGCGGCGTACGTCGGACGATAAGAACCCGAATGGGTGGGTGTCGGATCAAAAGATTACGGTGGCCGAGGCGCTTCGGGCTTACACGGCCGCGAATGCCTGGGCGGTGTTTGCGGAAAACAACTGGGGCGCGCTCGCGCCCGGGCGCTTGGCTGACGTGGTGGTGGTGGACCACAACCTGTTCACGATGGCCCCGGAATCACTCGCCACCGCTCGGGTTTCCGTGACGATCGTCGGCGGCAAGATTGTCTACCGAAAAGGCTGATCGCTGACAGCCGAAAGCTGACAGCGTTTCCATCAGCCCGAGTATTTCAATCCAGCCTCTTGCAGCGTGAGCGGCTGCGCTGCGGCATTTTCGACGCCGGCGTCGACCACTTCACCCAACACGACGGTGTGATCCCCTGCGGGAAGTGAAGCGACAGCGCGGCACTCGACCCAACCCAGGGCGTCGGCGAGAACCGGGGTCTTGGAGACGGGCGCCGGCTTTGTCCGGATCCCTTTGAGCTTGTGTGGCGCCTGATCGGACGAGCGACCCAGCTTGCCAGCCATTTCGCGCTGGCCCGCGGCGAGCAGGCTCAGCCCGAAGTAATGCGCGTCCCGGATCATCCCGATCGTCTTCGAGGTGTTTTCGACCGCGATCACGATCATCGGTGGCTCGAACGCCGCCTGGGTCACCCAGTTGGCGGTCATGCCGTGCTCCTCGCCACCGGTGGTGACGGTGACCACATACAGGCCATAGGGAAAGTGGCGTAGCACGGTCTGTGTTGCGGCAGCGTCCATGGGATTCCTCAGGAGATCAGGGTCGGCACCGTTCTCTGCAATATTGACCTCCTATCACCCGCGGAACAACTTGGACTGACGATCGCGGATGCCCAAGCCCTCCTCCGGAGCGGCGCCAATGAAGCTCCCCGTCTTGATGATCTGGTCCCTCGTCGCGACGTTGCCGGCCGCCGCGCAGCGAATCAGGCTCCCATCCAGTCTCGCGGATCTCGAGAAAACGGCGCGCACCGATTCGAATGATGCCGCGGCTCATTACAACGTGGCGCTGGCGTACTGGAATGCCAAGCGGTGGGACGACGCCGACTCGGCATTGCAGCGGGCGATCCGCATCGATCCCGGGTTCGCCCAGGCATACCTCGCCCGGTCCCGGCTGGTGTACGCGCGACGGCCCCAGCTGTACGAAGATATCTTCGACCAAAAAGTGCCCGATGAATGGCGGCCACAGCTCGCGGCGAGCTACCGCGACTACCAGCACGCATTTCTCGTCGATCCCTTGGTGGACCTGCGGATCGAAGCAGCTGCCCGACCGGGCCGCTCTGTGTGGTGGAGTGCGTCGGCCCACGCGGAGGCACTGTACAACTACCTGTTTCAGGGGTTGGACGACGTTGAGGCGGGGAAGTACGAAGCTGCATACAACCATCTGACGCGCCTGTACGAGGAGACACATCCCGCCTCTTTGCGCGACGGCCTTCCGAACTGGGTGTTCTACTACAAGGGTCTCGCGGCGGCCCACATTGGCCGCTTCGATGAAGCCATAGGGGACTTTCTCCGACTGCTGGAGCGGTCCGAATCGCAGACCAATCCGGATTCACTCACGTACTACATCCCCATCGAGTCGAATCAGTATCGGTACATCATCGGCGTGCTGCAGCAGAGAGCCGGGCGTTTCAACGTCGCCATCACCACGCTGCGAAGCGCGATCGAGAAAGACATCGGCATGTACGCGGCACATATGCGGCTGGCCGAGATCTATGAGCGGCACGGCATGATGCCCCAGGCCATCAACGAGCGGCGGCAGGCGGCCAACGCCAACGCCGATGACCCTTCGCTGCTCCTCGACCTCGCGAAGACCCTGGCCCAGGCCGGCAACTGGTCGGAGGCCGAACCGTTGCTCCAACAGGCGATGGCCGCGAACCCTCGCGACGCGCGCGTGCCCTATCTGCTCGGCATTGCCGAGCAGAGGCTCAACAAGCCAGTGGAAGCCAAGCGTGCATTCACCCGTTTCCTGACCATCGCTCCGAGCCGCTACTCCACCCAGATCAGCGATGCCCGGCAGCGCCTGTCGACCCTGCCGTAGCCCGGCGGTCTGGGTGGTCGCTGCCCTGCTGGCGCTCCTGCCCGAGCGCCCGCTGACCGCTCAGGGGAGCTCGGCATATGAGGAGTTGCAGGCGTTCAGCGCCGTCCTCAACTATGTCCGTCTCAACTACCCGGACACGGTCTCCTACAGCGCGCTGGTACACGCAGCGATCGCCGGCGTCCTGCACTCCCTCGACCCCCACAGCGCTTTCTATTCGCGTCGCGAATTCGAGCGTCGCACCGCGCTCGAACGCGGCGAGCTGGCGATTACTGGTCTCGCCGTAGAGGAAGTGGACAGCGCCATCACCGTGCTCGCGGTGGCCGCGCGCAGCCCGGCGGCCAGGGCGGGCATTCAACCCGGCGACCGGCTCGTGAGCATCAACGACACGTCGATCGCCGGCTTGACCGTCAGCGCCGTACAACTGCGGCTCGCCGGTGAACGGGGTTCCAAGCTCCGGCTGCAGTTCGAGCGGGGGCCGCGCCTCGAACCCGACTCGTTTCGCGTCACGATCAAGCCGGACTTTCTGAAGCACCAGTCCGTATCTATTGCCCGGATGGCCGACTCCATCACCGGCTATGTCCGCCTCGAGGATTTCGGTTTTGAGGCCGCCAAGGAAGTGCACGATGCCCTGAATCGCCTGAAGGGGCAGCATATGCGGCAGGCAATCCTGGATCTGCGGGGCAATCCGGGCGGATTGGTGATCGCGGCCGTCGAGGTGGCGTCGGAATTCTTTGCACGCGGCACTGAGGTGTTCTTGACCCGGGGTCGCAAACGCGACGTCGACAGCACCTACGCGACCAAGCGCGATGGGTCGTTTCGCGACCTGCCGCTCATCGTGCTCATCGACGAGCACAGCGCCAGCGCCGCGGAGGCACTCGCGGCATCGCTCCAGGATCATGATCGCGCGCTGTTGCTCGGTCGACGCAGCTTCGGCAAAGCCCTCATGCAGCTCGACTTCCTCGTGATGCCGATGCAGGACAACCTGCACCTCACCATCGGCTGGGTGGTTTCGCCCAGCGGCAGGGTCATTCAGCGCCGCTATCGCGGACTCGCGGTCGAGCAGTACCGGTCCTTCGCCGGGAGGACCGGTGCGGCCGAAGACACGTCGGCCGAGTTTCACACGGACCACGGTCGCGTGGTGAGGGGTGGTGGGGGAATCGCGCCCGACATCGACCTGGCTCGGCCCGCCGCTCTGCCCGTTTGGTGGAGTATTGCCGCGGATTCCAGTTTCGATGAAGCCGCCGCCGATAGCGTGGCGCTTACGCTGAGCCCCGACGCCGCTACGCGACGCGCGTGGATGGACTCCCCCGATCTCTGGCGGGCCAAACTGCTGCCTCCGTACCTGGCCCGTACACGCGCACGCCTCCACGTGGTCGCCCAGGTAGACTCCGCGCTCGAAGCCCGGCTGGCGCGCGGTCTGGCGGCGCGCGTCGTCGAGGTCCGTTGGGGCGCGGATGCGCGTGAAGAGTTCTCAGTCCGGAACAGCCCCGACATCCGGGCAGCGCTCGGCTACTTCCCGCGCCTCCAGCAGCTTTTGGCAGCACCGCTCCGCTAGGCTATTTTAGAGCATGCCGGCCCGTACCCGTCCTCGCGCCGAGGCGCGCCCCGCTCGTCCGCTCGCCAAGGCTGAGCTCCTCGACATCTATCGTCTGATGCTCTTGTCGCGCCGGCTGGACGACAAGGAAATCCAGCTCAAGCGGCAGAACAAGATCTTCTTCCAGATCTCCGGCGCGGGACACGAAGCCGTGCTCGTTGCCGCCGGGAAGGTGCTCAAGCCCGCCTCCGACTGGTTCTATCCGTACTATCGAGATCGTGGGCTTTGCCTCGCCCTCGGCATGACGCCGACGGAAATGCTGCTGTCGGCGGTCGGCGCCGCCGATGATCCCAATTCCGGCGGCCGGCAGATGCCGTCCCATTGGGGACACAAAGCGCTCAATATCGTCAGCCAGTCGAGCCCGACCGGGACCCAATTCCTGCAGGCCGTGGGCTGTGCCGAGTCGTGGCTGCGCTACAGCCAGATCGAAGGCATCGTCGAAAAGCCGATCGCCACCGACGAGGTCGTGTACTGTTCGGCGGGCGACGGCACGACCAGCGAAGGCGAATTCTGGGAAGCGCTCAATACCGCCAGTAATCTCAAGCTCCCGGTCCTGTTCCTGATCGAGGACAACGGCTACGCCATTTCCGTGCCGATCGAGGTACAGACGGCCGGCGGCTCCGTCTCGGCCCTCGTCGCCAACTTTCCCGATCTCCTGATCGAGGAAGTCGACGGCTGCGACCCGGTCGCGTCGTACGCCGCGTTGTCGCACGCCGTCGCGCACTGTCGCGCCCGGCGCGGACCTGCGCTGGTTCATGCCCACGTGACGCGACCGTACTCGCACTCGTTGTCCGACGACGAGATCCTCTACCGCCCGCCCGTGGAGCGACAGGACGAGGCCAAGCGAGACTGCGTCATCACGTTTCCGGAACGCCTGATCGCGGACGGGGTGGCGACGGCTGCGGAGATCGAGGCGATCAAGAAGCAGGTGGAAGAAGAGATCCAAGTCGCGACCGACGTGGCCCTGGCTGCACCGCAGCCGCGCCCCGAAACGGCCCTGCAGTTCGTGTACTCAGCCGACGTCGACCCCACCTCCGAGCAGTTCGATACCGAAGACGACCCGCACTTCACCGGTGAGCCCACGACCATGGTGGACTTGTTGAACGCCTGCATGAAGGACGAGATGACGCGCGATCCGCGCATTCTCGTTTTCGGCGAGGACGTGGCCGATGTGAGCCGGGAGAAGTACCTGAAAGAGGTGAAAGGCAAGGGCGGGGTCTTCAAGGTGACCTGGGGATTGCAGCGCCAGTTCGGCGGCTATCGCGTCTACAACTCACCCCTGGCCGAGGCCAACATCATCGGCCGGGCGATTGGGCTGGCCACCAGGGGCCTGAAGCCCGTAGTCGAGATTCAGTTTTTCGACTACATCTGGCCCGCGTATCACCAGCTGCGCAACGAGCTCGCGACGATGCGCTGGCGCTCCAACAACGCGTTCAACTGTCCGGTGGTCGTGCGCGTGACCTACGGCGGCTACCTGAAA
>DATFGN010000358.1:0-4291 GCA_035249405.1 Gemmatimonadales bacterium | reverse complement strand
ACGTCTGCCCACTCCGCGTCGCTCATCTTCCAGCTCACGCGGTCGCGAACGATACCGGCGGCGCACACGATCCAGTCCAGCCCGCTGCGCTGCCGCACGATGTCATCGACGGTCGCGCGAACCGTCGCACTGTCACGCACGTCGCCGGTAAATGTCGCGGCCGCGTCTCCGGGCCCGGCGGAAAAGTCGCGGTCGAGCGCCGCGACCCAAGCCGTGTCGGCGAGCGCCGCAACCACTGCCCGCCCGATGCCGCGGGCGGCGCCCGTCACGAGAGCTGTGCGCCGCACATGCCGCAGTGGGTATGGGCCGCGGGCAGGTTCGCGGCACCGCAGGCGCGGCAGTCGCGCACGGGCGCGCCCCAGGGCGCCTCCGACGACCCACCCTGCGCCGCGCGCTCCCGCAACAACGCGTAGCGTGCCGGGCGCTTCTCGGTGAAGGCCCGCATGCCTTCGACTGGCTCCCAGCACGCGTAGTGCAGCGACAACCAGTCCTGGGCATGGCGCACCGTCTGGTGCCAGGCCAGGTCTTTCCAGAAGTTCGTCTGCTGCTTGGTGTAGCGCGCGCACTCCGGGAACGAGGCCAACAACGCACGCGCGAGTTCGTCCACGGTCGCGTCGAGCCGGGACAGGTCGATGCGGTACCCCTCTCGCCCCTTTTGGGCGAGTGCGATCTGCTCCGGCGTCGCCCCTTCGAGCCACGTGTCACCGTTGCGCACCGAGGGGGCCACGCGGTTGACGAGTCCCCACGCCAGGGCCTGCTCGGCCGGGATCGGCTCGTTCAGGAACAACATTTCGCGGGCTCGGCGATCGCCGACCGCGATCGGCAGCCACTGCGTAGCCCCGCCGCAGGCGACCGAGCCGACGTGCGTGCCCACTTGCTTCAGCGCCGCATGCTGGGCGATCACCGACAAATCGCAGGCCAGCTGACTCTCGTTCCCCCCGCCCACCGCCATGCCGTTGATGCGCGCGATGACGGGCTTCCCGGTGTTCAGGATGCTCTCGATGTAGGCGCGGAACAGGGCCATGTATTTCCAGTAGTCGCGCGGCGTGCCGACGTAGGCGTCTGCGTACTCCTTGACGTCGCCGCCAGTGCAGAACGCCCGGTCTCCGGCGCCGCTGAGCACCACCACACCAACAGCGTCGTCGAAACTGGCGTCGCGGAACGCGGTGGCGAGCTCTTCCAGCGCGGTAGTGGAATAGGCGTTGTAGGCGTGCGGCCGGTTGATCGTGATGCGCGCGACCCCGTCCGCCTTGGCGTAGAGGATTTCTTGGAACCCGAAGGAGGTGGCGGCACGCGAGGCGAAATGCCGCGCGGCACGAGGGGGAGCAGTGGTCGTCATGCGGCGAGTAGTCCTCGAACCAGGTGGTCGGCGAATTGGGCCCCCAGCTCGGGCGGGTGCACCGAGCCGACAGGCGAGTACCAGCGGGCAATCCAATTGATGGCACCGAGGATTGCGAACACGGCGAGCTTGGGCTCCACCGGCCGGAATTCCCCGGCCGCCACCCCGCGCCGCACGATGTCGCGCAGCGCCTGCTCGTAGCGATCACGCCCGGCGATCACTTCGGTCCGATGGCGCTGCGACAGCGCGCTGACCTCGAACGCCAACGATGAGCCCTCGAGCGTGTCGGTCATGACTCGCACGTGCTCGCGGATGGCATACGCCAGTTGTTCGGCGTACGCACCGCGTCGTCGCGCAGCGGCGATGATCCCTGCAACCTCTTCGAGGCCTTCCCGGTGGCAGGCATACAGCATCGCTTCCTTGTCGGGGAAGTAGTGGTACAAGGCTGTTTTCCGGACGCCGAGCAGGAGTGCGATGTCATCGAGCGTCGTGGCGTGATAGCCGCCACGGCGAAACGCCTGCAGCGCGGCGTGAAGGATTTCGGTCCGGCGCCGTTCCCGCTTCGCCCGGACGTGGGGAGAGCGGCGGGTGGTGGGCCGGGTGGACGTGGCAGCAGCCATAGCCCCTTCGGGATGGAGGAAATTTGAACGCCGATTCAAAAATTTACTGTGAATTAACTATGAAACCCGACGGCCCTAGTAGGCGTCCCGGTTGATGTCGCGGATCAACCGCTCGTAGTCGGCGGGGGTGTGGATCACGTCGGTCACCGCTGGATCGTCGACGGGCACCTGCTGCACCTCGTCGGCATGCGCGTGCAACACGGCGCGGGCGCCCTCGCGCGCGGCGACGACGCTGGTGCGCAGCTCCTCGAACAGGCGCTGATCCCAGATCACCGGATGGCCGCGCAATCCGGCGAACGACGGCACGGTGACCGCGTGATGGCCGCGGCGATACGCTTCGATGAGGCGCTCGACCGTCGCGACGTGCACATGGGGTAGATCGACGGGCCACACCAACGCGGCGGGCGGACGCGCCGGCTCCAAGGCGGCGAGGGCACAGCGCAGCGACGCGATCGGTCCCCCGTCTACGTCGGGATTCTCCACCACCAGGCACTCATGCTTGGTCAGGGCCGGACGGATTTGGGACGCATCGGCACCGAGCACCACGACGCGCGTCTTGAGGTCGAGCGCCTCGAGGGCTTCGAGGATGCGCACGACGAAGGGCTCGCCCCGAAAATCGAGCAACGCCTTCGGGGTACCCATTCGGGCGGATCGGCCGCCCGCCAGGATTACCGCAGCGACGGGCATCGGGGCGGGTACGCTATCGCGCTGCCGGTCCGGCAGCAAGCAAACGTGTACCCGTCGATCTTACAGCGAGTTACGGCCTCGCCGGCCGTCTGCCTGTTGCGTCACGAGCCGAAAAGGGGAGAATTAGCCCCCCCTATGGCTGAACGGCATATTCGCCGGCTTGGTGATCCGGTACTGCGGGCACGATGTCAGCGCGTCGAGCGCCCGGCGTCCGCCGCCGTGCGCCTGGTCGCCGACGACCTGCGGGACACGCTCAAGGCGGCGAAGCAGAAGTACGGCATGGGGCGCGCCCTGGCAGCGCCCCAGATCGGCGCACCAGTGCGAGTCGTGGTCGTCGACATCGAAGGGGCAAAGCAGCGCATCACGCTGGTCAACCCGGAAGTGACCGACGTCGGCTCCGAGGACTTCGAGGTGTGGGACGATTGCTTTTCGTTCCCCGACTTGTTGGTGCGCGTCAACCGCGCCTACCGCATCACCGTGTCCTACCTGGACCTACGCGGCAAGCCGCACACGCTCGAATGCGAAGGCCCGATGGCCGAGCTGTTGCAGCACGAGATCGACCATCTGGACGGCATCCTGGCGCTCGATCGCGCCGTGGGCAACGATCCGTTTGCGTATCGGGATGAATGGCTCAAGGTCCACTCCCAGGCCGAGCGCTATAGTGCACCGCGCCTCCGGGAAGCCCCAGACGAAGCGCTCGCCAGTTCCTCGTAACGCCACCGGCTGTCAGCGGCGTCGCGCCACGAACAGCTGCGTATAGTAGTAGGTCCCATCCCGCGCTCGGGCGATCCCCACGCCTGTCACATCGAAGCGGCCTTCGATGTTCTCCCGATGATGCGGACTCTTGAGCCAGCCGTTCATCGCCACCGCCACCGTGCGAGCGTGGGCATAGTTGTTCATCGCCACGTTCTCCGCGATTTCCTTGAAGGCCAGGAACTTCTCGACCGCGTTGGCGCGCCCGGTGAATCCGTCGTGCCCCAACGGAGCCTGGCCGCGTGCCATGTCCTCGCTGTGAACGCGGGCAACCGCCGCGAGCTGCGCATCGTAGCGCAGCGCCCTGAGCCGGTGGCTGACGCGGTACTGGTTCACGCGCCGAACGACCTCCGCCTCCATCGACCCGAAGTCGTCTGCCACCGGGGCGGGGGTGCGCCCGCGACTCGCTGATGCGCAGGCCAGCACGACCCAAATGGGAACCGCTCGCAGGATGCGGCGCATCGTCCGGCGGCGATTGTGGTTAGATTTGTCGCTGACGGGGGTGCCCGGCGGGAATCCGCGGGCTGAGAACACACCCTTTGGACCTGATCCGGATAATGCCGGCGAAGGGAGCTCACGATGACGTGTAATACTCAGATGTACCTCGCCCGAGCGGGCCAGGTCACGGCCGCGATGGTGCGCGTAGCAGAACGAGAAGGCCTTCCCCCTGAGTTGATCCGCGACGAAGTGGCCCGTGGACGTCTGGTCATCCCTGCGAATGTAAATCATCTGGCCAAGCGGCTGGATCCCATGGGCATCGGGAAGGTGTCCCGGGTCAAGATCAACGCCAACATCGGCAATTCGGCTGTCACCTCGGATATCGACGGCGAGCTGGAGAAGCTGCATCACGCCGTGCACTATGGCGCCGACACGGTCATGGATCTCTCGACCG
>DATFGN010000357.1:0-7174 GCA_035249405.1 Gemmatimonadales bacterium | reverse complement strand
GCCATGCCGGGGTTGAAGGGATTCTTCTCCTATCTGGTGCCGGTCGTGAAGACGTTCGCGAGCTTCCGGCCGCCACTATTCGAAGTGGAGGCCGACGGATTCAACGAGCGCGGACGGATGATGATGGTCGAGGCATGCAATGGCACGACCGCCGGGGGATCCTATCGCTTCGCGCCCGACGCCGATCCCGCGGATGGTCGCATCGATGTCTGCCTCATCCGGCGCGTTGGTTTGCTGCGGTTCCTGGCGGCGCTGCCGCGCGTCATGAAGGGCACGCACGTCGGGATGCGAGAGGTAGCGGTGATCCGCACGGCGCAGCTGAAAATCCGCTCTCCCGAGGCGCCATTGATGTTGCACGTGGATGGGGAGCTGCGGGAGCCCGGGGTACACGAATGTATGGTGACAGTGGAGCGTGGATGCCTGAGCGTCCTGGTCGCACAGTGATTGGAAGGAGAGGGAGATTGCGCCTGCTGGTGGTGCTTCTCCTCGCCGTCGCGGTGCTTCCGACCATCCGGCTCGCCGCCCAGGTGCCGGCGGCGGACTCGCTGGCGCGCAGTAGCCTGCGCGATTCGGTGCACCAGGTCGGCCCGGGCGGCGCCCTCTGGCGCTCCCTGCTGGTGCCCGGGTGGGGCCAGGCGGCCACCGGGCGTCACGTCACGGGCGCGCTGTTCGTGGTGTGGGAAGGGACCACGATGTACATGACGCTCAAGGCTCGGCAGGAGGCGGACTACTTCAGGACCGCGGGCCTGCCGAATCAGACCTCCAAGCGTCAGGAAGTCCAGGATTGGATGGTCCTCTGGATCTTCAATCACCTGTTTGCGGGGGCGGAGGCCTACGTCGCGGCCCATCTTCGCGATTTCCCCCGTGACCTCAGAGTGCGCGCGCTGCCCAGCGGAGTCGGCGTCAGTTTTCCAGTCCCGCATCCGTGAACGCCGCGCCGCTCGGCGTCTTCGATTCCGGGATCGGCGGGCTCACGGTCGCGCATGCGTTGTTCGAGCGCCTGCCCCACGAATCGGTGATCTACTTCGGGGATACGGCCCGCGTTCCTTACGGCCCAAAATCCCCCGACACGGTACGACGCTACAGCGCCGAAATTCTGAGCTTTTTGTTGCAGCGAGGCGTGAAGGCGGTCGTGGTGGCGTGCAATACGAGCACCGCCCACGCCCTCGACGCCCTGCGCGAGCGATCGCCGGTCCCGGTGCTGGGCGTGATCGAGCCTGGTGCGCGGGCCGCGGTCGCCGCCACTCGCGGCGGGGCGATCGGCGTCATTGGCACCGCCGGGACGATTGCCAGCGGTGCCTATGAGCGGGCGATCCGGACGCTCCGACCGGATGCGCGCGTCGTGTCCTGCGCCTGCCCGTTGTTCGTTCCGCTGGTTGAGGAAGGGTGGTTCGATCATCCTGCGACGGAGCTTGTGGCCCACACGTATCTCGCACCGCTGGAAGCGGCGAATATCGACGTGCTGGTGCTGGGGTGCACGCACTATCCGCTGTTGAAGCCGCTGCTCCATCGGGTGTTGGGAACGTCGGTCATGCTGATCGATAGCGCCGAGGAGACGGCCATCGCGGCGCACAACGAGCTCGATCGCCGCGGGCTGCTCGCCGATGCGTCTCACCCGGCGACGCACACGTTCGTCATTTCGGACGACGAGCCGCATTTCCGGAGCGTGGGGGCGCGGTTTTTGGGCGAGCGGTTGCAGCAGGTCGAAGTCGTACCGCTAGGGTGAGAAGGTCTTCAGCTCCACCGCTTCGGGCGTGATGATGGCGTAGCGTCCACCGTCCAGAAACGCTCCCGGGTTCACATACGCGCGGCCATCGGCCAACCGGTCCACCCGTGCCCGGTGGGTGTGGGCCATGACGACGAGCGACAGGTCGGCGCGGCGCCGCAGCAGGTCCTTCGCGTACGCCGCTTGCGCGGCTTCGGCGCGGTCCAACACCGCCTTGTCCTTGGTCGCGTCGGCCAGCGTGCCCGACAGCTTGTGGGCGATCCAGTTGCCCACGGTCGGATGAAAGGTGCGGAACAGTGCCACGGTCCCCGGTTGCCGGAGCAGCCAGTGGGTGACGGCGCCGCCCCAGTGTTGCTCCGTGAGACCGTCGCCATGCACGACCAGGGCCCGGCGCCCGGCGAGCTCGAGCTCGGCTTGGCCCGTGTAGTACCGGATCCCCAGGTCGCTGCGCAGGAATTCGCCGCCCCACCGGTCGTGGTTGCCGCCGAAGAAGGTCACGGGGATGCCGCGTTGGACCAGGCCGCCGAGTTTCATCGCGGTGGCGACGTGACGGCGCGGCACGACGGTGGCGTACTCGAACCAGAAGTCGAACAGGTCGCCGTTGATCAGCAGCTCGTCGCCCGGCTGCGGCACGCGGTCGAGGAACGCATGCAGGGCCACCTCGACGGCGGGCGGCACCTGTCCCAGATGGGCGTCGGCGACGACGAAACAACGAGCCGAGGCGGTCACGGACGCAAGCTAGAAACCGCCGTGAGGGGTCGCAAGCCACTGTCCCATTTGACTTTTCGTATCACCCCTCGCATTCTCCCCCATCATGACTGTGACACGCGGCGAACCACGTCTGCGGCGCCCGCGAGCGCCCGGAACGCCCGCGTCCGGAGAACGGCAGGATGCGCTTCCGCCCGTTCTGCCCGAGCGGAATCCCGGGACACCGCTCGACCTCGATCTGATTCGTACCATCCGGGTGAACCGCAGCGCAGTGGAGCGGCGGGCGGCGACGCTGCCCAAGCGCCGCACCGTGAAGAAGGAATGGCAGGCCGCCTGGCTGTTGCGCGCCATCACGTGCATCGATCTCACGACGCTGCAGGGCGACGACACCCCGGGCAACGTCGTCCGCATGTGCGCCAAGGCCCGCGCGCCGCTGCGGCGCGATCTCGTGGACGCACTCGGCGTCGATCAGCTGGGCATCACGGTGGGGGCGGTGTGTGTCTACCACGCTCTCGTCCCGACGGCGGTGCAGGCGCTCGAAGGCTCCGGCATCCCGGTGGCCGCCGTCTCCACGGGATTCCCCGCGGGGCTCAATCCCTTTCCGCAGCGCCTCCAGGAAGTCCGAGCCTCCGTCGAGGCCGGCGCCGACGAGATCGATGTCGTGATCACACGCGCCCACGTCCTCACGGGTGATTGGCTCGCCCTGTACGACGAAGTCCGCGCCTTCCGCGACGCCTGCGGCGCGGCCCGTATCAAGGTGATTCTGGCGACGGGTGAGCTGGCGACCCTCACCAATGTCGCCCGCGCCAGTCTCGTCGCCATGATGGCTGGAGCGGATTTCATCAAGACATCCACGGGCAAGGAACCGGTCAACGCCACGCTCCCGGTCGGCCTCGTGATGGCCCGCATGATCCGGGAGTACCACGAGCGCACCGGCGCCACGGTCGGGTTCAAGCCGGCGGGCGGCATCCGCAGCGCCAAGACGGCGCTCGACTGGCTCATCCTCATGAAGGAAGAGCTGGGCGATGCCTGGCTGCATGCCGACCGCTTCCGTCTCGGGGCCAGCACGCTGCTCACCGACATCGAGCGGCAGCTCGAGCACTTCGTGAGCGGGCACTACAGCGCGACGCACCGCCACCCGATGGTGTGATGTGACCACCACCGTTGCCCGCATTTTCGAGACGATGGAGTGGGGGCCAGCCCCGGAAGCAGGCGGTCCCGCCCTTGAGTGGATCAAGTCGCACGGCGGGGACTTCGGGCTGTTCATCGGGGGACGGTGGGTTCGGGCCACGGCCGGCGAGAGTTTCGAGACGATCAATCCGGCAACGCGCGCCGTGCTGGCGCGCGTCGCCCAGGCGAGATCGGACGATGTCGATGCCGCCGTCCGAGCCGCCCGTGAGGCCTTCCCGGCCTGGTCAACCCTGTCCGGGCACGCCCGGGCGCGTCATCTGTACGCGCTGGCTCGAGCCGTCCAGAAGCATTCGCGCTTGCTCGCAGTGCTCGAGAGCCTGGACAACGGAAAGTCGATTCGGGAAACGCGCGACCTCGATATTCCGCTCGTCGCCAGGCACTTCTACCATCACGCCGGCTGGGCCCAGCTCTTGGAGAGCGAGTTCCCGGGATACGGGCCGGTCGGGGTGGTGGGGCAAATCATTCCGTGGAATTTCCCCCTGCTGATGCTGGCGTGGAAAATCGCGCCCGCGCTCGCCGCCGGAAACACGGTCGTGTTGAAACCGGCCGAGTTTACACCGCTCACCGCATTGTGCTTTGCGGAACTCGCGGCCAACACCGGACTGCCGCCCGGCGTGCTCAATGTGATCACCGGGGACGGCCGCCCCGGCGCCGCGCTCGTGGAGCATCCGCAGATCGACAAGATCGCCTTCACGGGATCGACGGAAGTGGGGCGCATCATCCGGCGCAAGACCGCCGGCACCGGCAAGAAGTTGACGCTAGAGCTGGGCGGCAAGAGCCCCTTCATGGTGTTCGAGGACGCGGACCTGGACAGCGTCGTGGAAGGCGTGGTCGACGCGATCTGGTTCAATCAGGGCCAGGTGTGCTGCGCGGGATCGCGGCTGCTCGTTCAAGAGGGGATCGCCGACCGGCTGGTGCAGAAGCTCCGCACGCGCATGGAAAAACTGCGCGTGGGTCCCTCGTTGGACAAAGCGATCGACATGGGCGCGATCGTGGCGCCGGTGCAGCTGGAGCGGATTCGCGGGCTGGTGGAGCAGGGCGTCACCGAAGGCGCCACGATGTGGCAGCCGTCCTGGGCGTGCCCCACCGATGGGTACTTCTATCCGCCCACGCTGTTCACCGGCGTGTCGCCGGCCGCGACCATCGCTCAGGTCGAGATCTTCGGACCTGTCCTCGTCACCATGACGTTCCGGACACCGGCCGAAGCCGTGGCGTTGGCGAACAACACGCCCTACGGCCTGGCCGCAAGCGTGTGGACCGAGAATATCAATCTGGCGCTCGACATCGCCCCGAAGCTCAAGGCCGGCGTCGTGTGGATCAACTCGACCAACCTGTTCGACGCCGCGTCGGGATTCGGCGGTTACCGGGAGTCGGGATTCGGGCGCGAAGGCGGCCGGGAAGGGATGTGGGCGTATCTGAAACCCGAATTCGAGCGGGGAGCGGGGAGCGGGGAGCGGGCGGCGCCGGAGACCCCGTCTTCCCTAGCTGCAACCGCGTCGACACCGACATCGACCGCTCCCCTCTCCCCGCTCCCGGCGATCGACCGCACACCGAAACTCTTTATCGGCGGGAAACAGGTTCGTCCCGATCAGGGCTACACGCGTCGCATTCTGGCTCCGGACGGCCGTTTCGTCGGGGAAGTGGGAGAGGGGAACCGCAAAGACCTCCGCGATGCCGTTGAGGCCGCGCATGCGGCGTCGGAGTGGGGGCGCGGAGCCGGGCATACCCGCGCGCAGATCCTTTATTACATCGCCGAGAACCTCTCGACGCGCGCGCCTGAGTTTGCGGGGCGGATCGCAGCGCAGACCGGCAGAGGGGAGGATCAGGGGCGTCGCGAAGTCGATGCCGCCATCGCGCGGCTGTTCAGCTACGCGGCATGGGCCGACAAGTACGACGGCGCCGTCCATGCGGTCCCGATCCGGGGCGTCACGCTGGCGATGAACGAGCCGATCGGCGTGGTGGGCATCGCCGCCCCCGAGCGGCAGCCCCTGCTCGGGTTCGTGTCGCTCATGGCTCCGGCCGTCGCCGTCGGCAATACAGTGGTCGTGCTTCCCTCCAGCGCCCATCCGCTCTTAGCCACCGACTTCTACAGCGTCCTGGAGACCTCGGATCTCCCGGCCGGCGTGGTCAACATCGTGACCGGCGACAAGGAGGCCCTGGCCAAGCTGCTGGCCGAACATCTGGACGTCGATGCGGTGTGGTTCTGCGGCGGCGCTGCCGGCGGCGAGGCGGTGGAGGAGGCGTCGGCGGGCAACATGAAGCAAACGTGGCTGCCGGGCTCCCGGGATTGGTTCGACGCACATCAGGGCGAGGGGCGCGAGTTCCTGCGGCACGCGACGCAGGTGAAGAACATCTGGATTCCTTACGGGGAGTGATGGTGCCCGCGCCGGCCGCCGCCAGCGCGATCGAGCATCGCGTCAACTACTCCGAAACCGATCAGATGGGGTTGGTCTACCACGCGAACTATGTCGTGTGGCTGGACATGGCTCGTACGGAACACCTCCGCCATACCGGGGTGACCTACAAGGACATGGAGGCGCAGGGCGTCTACCTGGCGGTGACCGATGTCCGTATTCGCTATCGGCGACCCGCCCGCTACGACGACTTGGTGCGCGTGCGATGCTGGGTGCGGGACCTCGCGTCTCGTCGCGTGATCTTCGGGTATGCCGTGGAGCGCGCAGAGACCAATGAGCTGCTGGCAACGGCGGAAACCGCTCTGATCGCGCTCGATCGCAACCATGCCTTGAGCCGCATTCCCGAACACGTGGTGGAGCACCTGCATGCGATGCCGGATCCCGTTCGCCTGTAGCCTGGCGTTCGTCGTCTCAACCGTACTGGCCCCCGCGCCGGCGCGAGGGCAGGACGTTCAGGCCGACGAAGCCACGGTCGGCATCCTGGCCCGGTTGCTGGCGGTGTCGGACGCGCGCCAGTTCGATGGCGCGGCACTGCGGGCCGGACTCCTCTCCGACAATTTCACCGTCCGGGTCCAGGCGGCATTGGCCGCGGGGCGCATCGGGGATCCGCGCGCCGTCGAGCTGCTGGTGGCAGCACTCACCGACTCCAGCGTAGCCGTGCAGGCGAGCGCCGCGTTCGCGCTCGGCCTGCTGCGGGACCCGGCCGCCGTGGAGCCGTTGCTCGGCATCGTGCGCAGCGTCGCGCCCGAGTCGCAAGGGGCGCGGGAGATCGAAGCCGTGACCGCCATCGCCAAGATTGGCGGTGAAGCGGGCGCGCGCGCCATCGCGCAGGTGATCGCGAGCGTCGCGCTGGGGCGACCGGCGTCCCCCGCCGTGTCGGTTGCGCTGCTCGAATCGTGGCGGCTGGGCGCCCGGGCGCCCATCGCTCAGCTGCTCGCCTATGCCGACAACGCGGACCCGGTCGTCCAAGGGCGGGCGTTGTACTCGCTCGCGCGGCTGCGCAGCGTCGCCGGTCAGCCCCTGTTGCTGCGCGCGCTCGGGTCGTCGTCCCCGGACGTGCGCGCGATCGCCGCGCGCGGGTTGTCGGCCGTACTGGCGGATTCGACCACGCTCGGCCGCGCGGCTGTGGCGGCGC
>DATFGN010000356.1:0-3855 GCA_035249405.1 Gemmatimonadales bacterium | reverse complement strand
AGACCGCCCAGCGCGGTCAGCCAGAGCAGTGGAGCCGCGAAGTGAAGCGCCACCCGCAGACCAGTAGTGGTGAAGCGGCGCACCGTCGTGAGGATCGGTGTGGGCGGGCGACGCTTTGGCTCCCGCAGCTGCGAGGCGAGAATCGCCAATACGAAACCCGGCACGCCGAGCCACAAGAACGCGAAGCGCCACCCATACGCTTCGGCCAAGAGCCCGCCCAGCCAGATGCCCAGCACGCCGCCCAGCGCCATGCCCACCGAGTAGACGCCGATGGCCAGGGCGCGACGCTTCTCCTTGAAGTATTCGGCGATGAGGGCCTGGGACACGGGGCCGTATCCCGCCTCGCCCACGCCCACCATGGCACGGCAGATGAACAACTGCCAAAACCCGCGCACGGCCCCGCCCAGAGACGTGAACAGGCTCCACAGTCCGACGCCCCAGGCGATCACGCCGCGCCGCGTGCGCAGGTCTCCGAGCACCCCCAGCGGCAGCGCGGCCAGCGACAGGACGATGATGTACGCGGAGCCAATCCAGCCGAGCTGCTGATCGGACAGCTCCAGGTCACGCTTCAACGGCTCGAACACCGCGAAGACGACGTTGCGATCAGCGTAGTTGAAGAAATTGATGAGCGTCAGGAGCCCCAGGGCGTACAGTGCGTAGCCCCGGGAGCTGCCGGCCGGCCAGCCCGTCTTAGACGGCGCGGCCGCCGGTCGCTCGCTGCGCGCGGGTGTCACGCTCTGGCTTAGACGCGAGGTAGGCTTCGCGCAGCTTGGCCATCATCGCGTCGCGCTGATCGTACAGCCGCTTGAGCGGTCGGGGCTTGTGGCGCGCGAGCGCGTAGGCGGCGAGCAGCGGAAACGCCACCGAGTTGTCGCAGTAGCACACGACTGTTCCCGGCAGCTGCTCGGGGTCGACCTTCCCCCAGCTGACCGCTTCGGCCGGGGTGGCGCCCGACAAGCCGCCCGTATCGGGCCGCGCGTCGGTGATCTGCAGGTAGTAGTCGTGGCCCTTCTCGCTGATCCCCAGGACTTCCTGGATCTGCGGCTCGGTCTGCAGCACGAAGTTCTTGGGGCTGCCGCCGCCGATCAACAGGACGCCGCTCATGCCGTCGTGCGTTTTGGCGTGGAACACGATGGCCGAGGTCTCGTTGACGTCTGCGCTCACGTCGAACCGCAGCTGCGAGCCCGTCAACGCCTGCTCCGCTACGTTCATCCCGATCGACGAATCGCCGGGACTGGAGGTGTAGATCGGGACGCCGCACGCATGCGCGACCGACAGCACCGAGCGGCGCGACAGGCCGAGCGCCTTTTCCCGCTCCCGCACGTAGCCGCCGAGCAGATAGTGATACTCGGCCGTGCTCATGGACCGCTGGAATTCCGCCCGTGCGGAAACTTCCCGGATGTACGCGTCGGTCGACAGGAGGACGTCGTAATCGAAGAAGATGTCGTAGATGCGCACGACGCCTGCTTCGCGCAGCTCGACGTCGTCCGCAAAGGGTGAGCCCCGATGCATCGCCAATCCAAGACCGAAATGCGCATCGTGGTAGAGATTGGCCCCCGTGGACACGATCCAGTCGATGAACCCCGCCTCCATGAGCGGGATGATCGTGCTCATGCCGAGTCCCGCCGGCGTCATCGCGCCGGTCAGGCTCATCCCCACCGTGACCTTGGGCGCGAGCATGCGATCGGTGTACAGACGGCACGCTTCCGCGAGACGCCCCGCGTTGTACGCCAGAAACGCGTTGTCGATCAACTCGGCGACCGTCTCGCGTCCGGTGATCGCCTTAGGATCGATTCGCGTCCCGCGCAGAAACGGCGAAGTGGCCATTACACCGCCTTGTTCCGGGAGTGCGATTGCTTGCGCTCTGCACGTGCCTTGACGACCCACGCCACGGCTTCGGACGGGTCGTCGGTCACATGAAACAGCGTGAGATCCTTGGCGTCGATCTTGCCCTCGCCGCACACGCGGCCTTCCAGCCATTCGTACAACCCCTGCCAGTACTCCTTCCCGAACAGCACCACGGGAAAGTGCTTCACCTTGCCGGTCTGGATCAGCGTCAGCGCCTCGAACAGCTCGTCCATGGTTCCAAAGCCGCCCGGGAACACGACGAACGCGGTCGCGTACTTCACGAACATCGTCTTGCGCACGAAGAAGTAGCGAAAGTTGATCGAGCGCTCGACGTAGGGATTCGTTCCCTGCTCGAACGGCAGCTCGATATTGCACCCGATCGAGAGCCCGTTGCCCTCCTGGGCGCCGCGGTTTGCGGCCTCCATGATTCCCGGTCCCCCGCCCGTAATGATCGGGAATCCCTCCCGCGCCAGGAGCCGCGCCGTCTCCAC
Organism: Gemmatimonadales bacterium; assembly: GCA_035249405.1. Classification (GTDB taxonomy): domain Bacteria; phylum Gemmatimonadota; class Gemmatimonadetes; order Gemmatimonadales; family GWC2-71-9; genus DASTHG01. The sequence goes on along the minus strand of DATFGN010000356.1, from coordinate 1,516 downwards.
GGCCTTCTCATAGTAGGGATCGTCGCTTCGGGTCCGCGCCGATCCGAAGATCGACACGGCAAACCGCACGTCGGAGAGCGTGTCGAACCCTTCGACGAACTCTCCCATGATGCGCAGCACGCGCCAGGGATCGGTGTGGACAAAAGCCCGCCGCTCTTGCGGCGGGGGGGCCGTAAGCAGCCGTTCGTCTTCAGTGACTGCGCTGCGCTGCGGCGAGCTGCTCGACTGCTGCGACATGATCGTCCTGAATGTTGTAGAAGAATGGTGACAGACGGACGTGGCCCGGACGCGCGTCGGCAATGATGCCGCGGCTCGCCAGCTGGACGACCGCGGCGGCCGGATCGGGAGACGGGATCGTCACGATGGCGGAGCGGTGTTCCGCCGTCGCCGCGGTACGCGGCTTGAGCCCGGCATCCCGGGCTCGAGCAATGAGATCTTCGGTCAAGTCGGCGGTCACGCGCCGGATCGCCGGTACGCCAATCTCTTCGATGTACTCGAGACCTCCCAGCTGCGTGTAGATGGCCGCGAGCGCCGGCGTCCCCAGCTCGAACCGCCGCGCGTCGTCGTGAAACTCGAGCGCGCGGGGGTCGAAGGCGAACTGATCGCGGTGACCGAACCATCCCGCCACTGAAGGCGTCAGGTCCTGCGCCAGGCCCTCTCGCACATAGCAGAACACAATACCGGTTCCGCCCAGCAGCCACTTCAGCCCGCCGGCGACCAGGAAGTCGACCCCCGTCGCCGGCGCGTCCACCGGCACCTGTCCGACCGACTGGTACGCGTCGATCAGGCACCGCGCTCCGCGCGCGTGAGCGACCCGGGCGACGGCCGCGATATCCTGGATCGCACCAGTCGTGAAATACACGTGGGAGGTGGCGACCAGAGCCGTGCGGTCGTCCACGGCTCGGGCGATCGCCTCCACCGGAACGCTCACGCCGTCGGGACTCTCCACCACGACCACTTCGATCCCCGACGGTCGCTTCGCCAGCCATTGATAGAGAACCGTCGGGAAGTCGAGGGCCGTCACGACCACCTTGGGACGCTGCTGGTAGTCGAGGGCGCTGGCCACGGTCCCGACCGCCACCGAAACGCTCGGGGCCAGGGCAATTTGCGACGCGCGGGCGGCGATCACGTTGCCATAGCGGGTCCGGAGCTCCGCCAGCGCCTCCCACCACACGTCGTACCAGGCGGCGGCGCCGCGCGTCTGCCACACGTCCAGAAACCCGGCTACCTTGCGCCGGGCGCGATCGCCCAACGGGCCGAGCGAGCAGGTGTTGAGATAGATCCGATCCCGGAAGATCGGGAATTCGGCTCGGTATCGGGCTAGGGGGTGCGACACGGATCCGACCGCGACGCCGCTTGCAAGCGTCATAGGCGCTGAATATACAGAAGCCATGCAGGCTCCGGCGAGTTGGATGTCGCTCTGCATCCGGTTGGCGCTGCGCGCGCTCGTGCGCCCGCGACTCGCCGTCGATCTATTGCGGCTCGTATGGAGTTTTCGCCGTCGCGACTGGATTCG
>DATFGN010000355.1:0-3266 GCA_035249405.1 Gemmatimonadales bacterium | reverse complement strand
CGGCGAGCTGGGCGCGACCCCGTTCGATGTCGAAGGGGTGGAGCTGAGTCACAACGGCCCGCTGTGCTCCTTCGACGCGCTGCTGGCGAAGTATCGGCTGGACGACCCCGCGCTTCAGGAGCTGGCGGTCATCGTGCGCGGCGCGGATACGGCCCGGCTGGACCTGACCCCTCAGGCGCCCGGGCTGCTCGCCATCTCGCTCGGGCTTTCGCACAACTTTGCTGACGATCACGAGCAGCTGCGACACGGCTTTGTCGTGTACGACGCCCTCTACTCCTGGTCCAAGCACGTGCGCGACGAACAGCACACCTGGAACCCGCAGCGCGTGCGTCCGGCTAGTCCTTCTTGATGAAGGTCCCCTCGCGCAGCTCCTCGTAGGCCTGCCGCAGCTCCGCCTCGGTGTTCATGACGATCGGGCCGTACCAGGCCACCGGCTCCTCGATCGGCTTGCCCGAGACCAGTAGAAACCGAATCCCCTGCTCCCCCGCCTGGACCGTGATCTCGTCCCCGCGATCGAACAGCACCAGGGACCGATTCCCGGTTTCCGCGGCGCCACCCTCGACCGTCGGGCCCACCGGGTCGGTACGCACCGGCGCCGGTGGGGAGGCGTCGCGGAAGCTGCCGGATCCATCGAACACGTAGGCGAACGCGTGGCGCACGTGCTCGACCGGGAGCTGCCGGCGCACCCCCGGCGGCACCCACACGTCCAGATAGCGGGGATCGGCAGCGACGCCGTCGACCGGGCCCTGCTTCCCCCAGAAGCTGCCGCACACTACGCGGACCGTGGTGCCATCGTCGTCGGTCACTTCGGGGATGTCCTTGGCCACCACGTCCTGATAGCGCGGCGCGGTCATCTTGAGGGTAGATGGCAGATTGGCCCACAGCTGAAATCCGTGCATCCGACCCTGGGGATCGCCCTGTGGCATCTCCTGGTGCAGGATGCCGCGACCCGCCGTCATCCACTGCACGTCGCCCGAGCCCAAGGTGCCCCGGTTCCCCAGACTGTCGCCGTGGGCCACGGTGCCCGCGAGCACGTACGTGATGGTCTCGATGCCCCGATGCGGGTGCCAGGGAAACCCGGCGCGGTAATCCTCCGGACGCTCGTTACGGAAGTCGTCGAACAAGAGAAAGGGATCGTATTCATCGGTATCGCCGAACCCGAACGCCCGGCGCAGCCGCACCCCGGCTCCCTCGACCGTCGGGGTCGACTGAAGGATGCGCTTGACTGGTCGAATCGACATGAACACAGCTCCTTGGCAGGTAGTCCCGTCCTCGAAGCAACGCGGGAAGCGCCCATCGGGTTCCGGACCGACTCGGCCGTTTGACTCATAGGTAATCGAGGTTCACAGTTTCGTCACACTCGTCGCGTTGTCCCGAAGACGAGCCGCCGCTCATATTCCTGCGACCATGTCCCAGTTCACGCCGCTGTGGCCCCGAGTGCGCGCCCGTTGGCCCCTGGCGTTGCTGCTCGCCAGCATCGGCGTGACGGCGTTCGCCGGGCTCGACGCGCTGCGCGTGGCGCGCTCTAATCGCACCGTGGCAAGCCAGGCGCTGCGGGAATACGCCTCGTTCGCTGCCTGGTCGTACGCGCAGCACCTGGAAGACGCGCTGCGCAACATGGCCCAGGAAGCGATCGGCGCTGTGAACCACGGGGAGCAGCTGCACACCAGCCCCGGCGTTCCCACCGCGAACGACCTGCCGCACTACCTGCCCTGGAACGAGCGCTGCTACTGCCATCGCCCGCTATACGGGCCGATCCCCGAGACGTTCTTCGGCTTCGAGATCAATCACGACGCCCTGGAAAACGCCATCAATACGCACCCCGACCCGCGCGAAGGGTGGGAGGTCGATCGTCCGCTGGCCGACCCGCCCGCGAGCGGCGTGTTCACCGCCTACGCCCCGACCGACCGGGTGGACTTGGTCCAGACGATCCGCCGCCAGGCCCGCGAGCACCCCGATCAGGAGCATGGCTACAGCTACCTGGTGCTCCCGCTGCAGCGGGGTTCCCGGCTGCTGGCCTACACCCTGATGCCCACGGTCCGGGGTGACACGATGGTGTACGGAGCGCAGTACACGCCGGGCGGCGTGGCGCGCATCCTCGGCTGGATGATGGACGACAGCGAGCTCCTCCCGGAATCGTTCCGGGCCGGCAGAGAGAACCGCGAAATCATCACCGTGACGGTGCTGAGTCCGAACGGGCAGACGTTCTTTGCCTCGGACTCGATCCGGCCGGCGGGACCCTCGGCGACCGCCAGTCTCTCGCCGCGGTACGGGTCGCTCGCCGTGCGAGCGGCCATCCGGCCGGAAGTCGTCGGGTCGCTGCTCGTGGGTGGCCTGCCGCGATCCCGCGTGCCCTTCCTCCTCGGCATGCTCGCGCTGGCGGCGGCCCTGATGGCCGTGGCGGTGTCGCAGCTGCGGCGCGAGGCCGAACTGGCGCGCGTGCGCGCCGAATGGATCGCGAGCGTCAGCCACGAGCTGCGGACGCCCCTGGCCCAGATCCGCCTCTACCAGGACACGATCCGGCTCGGGCGCACGCGGACGCCCGACGAGCAGGCGTGGGCACTGGCGCAGGTCGATCGCGAAACGACCCGCTTGACTCACCTGGTCGAAAAGGTGTTGAGCTTCTCCCGTTTCGGACGCGACGCGGGGCCTGCCCCGCAGCCGACCGACCTGCCGGCCGAGGCGCAGCGCATTGTGGACGAATTCCGGCCCCTCGCGGCGAGCCGTCAGGTGACGATCGAGACCGCGATCGATCCCGTCCCCCTCGTGCCACTGCAGCGCGACGCGTTGCGTCATATCCTGCTCAACCTGCTCGACAACGCGGCGAAATACGGACCCACGGGGCAAATCGTCCGCGTCGAGGTCCGCGGACTTGGCCGCGAGGTCATGCTGGCCGTCAGCGATCAGGGACACGGCGTGCCGATCGCCGAGCGCGACACCGTGTGGCGGGCGTTCGCGCGCGGCTCGAGTGCCGTCGACCAGGGCGGCTCGGGCATCGGGCTCACGATCGTGCGTGAAGTGGCGACCCAGCACGGTGGGCGCGCGTGGGTGGAAGACGCGCCTGGTGGCGGAGCGCGCTTTGTCGTCGCCCTGCCGGCAAATGGAGGGGGGACGCCCGCGTGAGCGCGCGCATCCTCGTGGTCGAGGACAACGCCGATCTGGCGCAAGGCATCGCCTACAACCTGAAACTCGAAGGCTACGAAGTGCAGGTGGCGGCCGACGGGCGGGAAGGACTGGCCGAGGTGGGGCGCTGGGAGCCTGATCTC
>DATFGN010000354.1:0-5549 GCA_035249405.1 Gemmatimonadales bacterium | reverse complement strand
GATGACGGCGCTCGCCCCCTACGGCTATCGGGTGCAGGGGGTCCCGGTGCGCGGCTGCCTGCACCTCAAGTCCGCCGTCACCGAGGTGGCACCGGGGACGTTGCTCGGCAATGGGCAGTGGATCGACTGGCGCGCGTTTGCCGGGTTCGAGGTGATCGAGGTCGACGGCGCGGAGCCCTACGCGGCCAATGGCTTGCGCATCGGGGAGCGGGTGATCTACCCGACCAGTTTTCCCGCCACCGCTCACCGGCTCGCGCAACGCGGCGTGACGATCCTGCCCCTCGACGTGTCCGAGCTCCAAAAGGCCGAGGGGGCCGTCACCTGCTGCAGCCTGGTGTTCGAGAGTCCCCCGCGGCCTTGACGACCAGAGAAGAAGTCGTTACTTATATAAGTAATGACTTACGGAACAGTGCTGACGGCCCTCGCCGATCCCACACGCCGGCGCCTCTACGAACGGCTGCGGCGCCGCCCCCAGGCGGTGGGGGAGCTGGCGCGCACGCTCGGCGTCACCCAACCCGCCGTCTCCCAGCACCTCAAGGTGCTGCGCGCGACGCGGCTGGTGCAGCACCGGCGCGATGGGACGCGACGCATCTACGCCCCGCGCGCAGCCGGCCTGGCCGCCCTGCGGCGCTATGTCGAAGGACTGTGGGACGACGTGCTGGCTGCCTACGCGGCGGGAGACACACCATGACCACGACCCTGAAAACCATGCTCCCCGTGCAGCGCACGATCACGGTGCGGTGGGATCAGGCCGCGGCGTTCCGCCGCTTCACCGACGGGATCTCGAGCTGGTGGCCCATGCGCAGCCATTCCGTCGGTCAGGAGCGCACCGAGCGCATCGTCTTCGAGGGCAAGGTCGGCGGGGAGATCTACGAGGTGATGCGCGGCGGAGAGCGTTCGGTGTGGGGAACGGTGAACGTGTGGGAGCCGCCGCATCGGGTCGGCTTTACCTGGCACCCGGGCGACGCTCCGGCGACAGCGCAGGATATCGAGGTGCGTTTCGTCGCCGTGCCCGATGGCACGCGACTCGAGCTCACCCACACCGGCTGGGAGCGCCTCGGCGCGATGGCCCGAAAGGCCCGGGTCGGCTACAACATCGGCTGGGCCTACGTGCTCGCCGTATGGGCCGGCCGCACTCATCATCCGCTGGTGATCGCCCTGAACGGTCTCGGCAAACTGTTGCGGCTCAAACGTCGCTTTCAGGAGCGCAACGCCTCATGACGCAACCAGGTCGTCGCCTGTACCTCTCGGCGTCGATCGCGATGATCCTCGTGGCTGGATTGCACACCTTCGGTCAATTCGCTCCGCCGCCCAGTGGAGAGCTCACCACGTGCATCGCAGCCTGGCGTTTACCATGTCCGTGACGTTACTGGCTATCGGCGCGTTCGGCGTGATGATCGCGCGCGCCGTAAACCCCTCGAGACGGTTGCTGCGCCAGGCGATCGTGCTGAGCACCAGCGCCACCGGCATGCTGGTGGCGCTGTTCGCCGCGTATCGTATCGCTCCGCCGCTCCTCACCCTTGCCGTGGTCGAGGCCCTGTTCCTCGCCGCCCTGGTGCGCGCCCTCCGAGCGTAGGCAGGTATCTTCCGTTTCATGTCGTCGGGGAACATCCGCCGGGCCGTCCCTTCGGACGCCGGCGTGCTCAGCGCGATCGCGCAGGCCGCCAAGCGGCACTGGGGGTATCCAGAGCAATGGCTTCAGATCTGGAAACCCGGGTTGACGCTCGACGCGGCGCAAATCGCGGCGCTCGAGGTGTACGTCATCGAAGCGGGCGGAGACGTGGCGGGCTTCTACGCCCTCGTGCCTGGCGCGCCCCGCTGGACGCTCGAACATCTCTGGATACGCCCCGACCAGATGGGGCAGGGACACGGCCGGATCCTGCTCGAGCATGCGCTCGCCCGCGCGCGGGCGTCGGGCGCGACGGGCCTCGATATTGAGGCGGATCCGAACGCGGAATCCTTCTACCAGCACCTCGGCGGGCGACGCGTGGGTGAAGTCGCGGCTCCGGTCCCGGGGGCAGCGGAGCGGCGGCTGCCACTCCTCGTGTTGGACGAGATCCTTTCGTGACCACACCGGACCCGCGCGCTCGGCTGTTTCCGCCGCTCGTCCCGATCGTGTTGATCCTGGTGGGGATCGGACTGCAGGTCTGGCGACCATTGCGTCTCGTCTCCCCTCCCGCCGGCCGCTGGATCGGCGGTGGTCTGATCCTGTGCTGGCTCGTGCTGGCGGCGTGGGCGCTGGGAATGTTCAGGCGGGTGGGGACCACACCGGACCCCATGGGCGAGGTGACGGCTTTCGTCACCGACGGTCCGTTTCGATTTACGCGCAATCCGATGTATCTCGGGCTGTTGCTGTTTCAGGTCGGGGCGGCCTTCCTGCTGAGCAATGGTTGGGTATTGCTCTTCGTGCCGCTGGGCTTCCTGCTGCTCGACCGGGTCGTGGTTGTCGGCGAGGAGCACTATCTGGCGGCGCGGTACGGCGCGGCCTACGACGAGTACCGACACCGGGTCCGGCGATGGCTGTGAGCCGGCGGTTGCTGCTGATCGCGGGGGCGGCGCTGGCGTGTGATGGCTCCACCGGGCCCAGCGGGCCACCGCGCACGTTCCGCATGGGGTTTTCCGCGATTCCGCCTCGATTCGATCAGGCCGTCCTTCTGCAATCGCTGAATCTGTGGACGTCGTCGCATGCGGACGCGGCGATCATGCACATCTCGGTGCCGTGGGCCGCGTTGCTGTCGGGAATCCCAGCGCCACAGGAGGTCGCCGGCAACGAGCTGGGTCTCGCGAACTTCTATCGCGGCAAACAGCTGATGCTGGTGGTCATGATCGACGTGACCAATGGCCTCGACCGATCGGCGGAAGACCCTACGCTCGATTCCGCCGGTCGCAGCATTACGGACACGGCGATCCAACGGATGTATCGCGAGTACGTCGTCGCCTTCGATTCGATCGTGCATCCCGACTACCTGGGTCTGGCGGCTGAGACGAACCTGATTCGCCTCGCGGCGCCCGATTCCGTCTATCAGGCGGTCGTCGCCATGACCAACGCGGCCGCCGCGTCGATCAACGCGCGCAGTGGCGCGCCGCCTCTGTTTGTGAGCGTCCAGGTCGAGGTCGTGTGGGGCCGGCTGGTTGGCGGCAGTTACGCCGGCATCGCGCAGGATCTATCCGATTTCCCCTTCGTCGAAGCTATCGGCTTGTCGTCCTATCCCTATCTCGGTGGATTCGCGCTGCCCGAGAGCATCCCTCTCGACTACTACGCGCGTGTCCTGGCGGGAACAGGGCTGCCGTCCCTGGTCGTCGAAGGCGGATGGACTTCGGTCTCGTTGGGCGCCTTCGTCTCCTCGCCGGCGACGCAGGCTCGTTATCTCATCCGTCAGGCGCAGCTCCTCGATTCGGCCCACGCGATCGGGCTGTTTCAGCTCACGTTTGCCGACCTCGATCTCTCGGCCTTTCCCGGGCCTCCGGGCTCGCTGACACCGTTTGCGCACCTGGGGGTGGTCGACTCCGCGCTGGGACGAAAGCCGGCACTGGCGAGCTGGGATTCGATCCTCGCCCGTTCGTTCGTCCCCTGACGGCCCGTCGCGCGTAGGCTTGCGTGCGATGGCGCCGAGCGCGATTCTGGGCACCGTCCCCTACTGAGGGCGTTCAATGCCAGAGTCAGCCGGGTCGAAACCGATGATGACCTCCGCCGTCCTAGGCACGATTCTCCAGCTCATCATGGTGGTGGTGGGCCACTACGTTCCCCAGGTGGCCGGTCTGTTCCCGGTGCTCGGGACGTCGATCGGTGGTGTCGCGGGGCTGCTCAACGGATTGTGGTCCAAAACCGGCACGCAGGCGACCGCGGCGGTGGGTGGGGCGGTCGCGGGCGGCGCCGGTGGCTTGATCGGCACCATCGTGTCGAACCTGCTCGGCGACGTCCCGCTCTCAACCCTCGCCGTCGGCACCGGCGCTTCGGCAGCAGCCGGAGTCGTCGGGAGCTTGATCGGCAAGTTCCTGGGCGGACGCTCGGCCGCCTGATCCTGCCGCGGCTGCAGCTCCTCGAAATCGAAGACCAGTCATGGTGTCCCGCTGTGGTCCGGGACGCCATGACGGATTTCCTGCGCTTCACGATGGAGCGGTTCACGCCGTATGCGGTGGTGGCTCCCCTCCTGGCGCCCGCGCTGACCCGACTCCATGAGTCCCGCATCGTGGACCTTTGTTCGGGCGGTGGCGGGCCCTGGCTCGATCTGCTGCGCCGGATCCCCGCGGCAGGCGGCCCCGAAGTGCGGGTCACGCTGACCGACGCCTTTCCCAATCGGGCCGCCATCGCCCGCTTGCGAGAGAGAACGGCAGGGGCGATCGACGGTGAGGCAGAACCAGTGTCCGCCACCGCCGTGCCCGAGCGGCTCGCCGGGTTCCGCACCCTGTTCACTGGGCTGCATCACTTCCTGCCGACCGACGTGCGGGGGATTCTCGCGAATGCCGAGCGGTGCCGTTCCGGGATCGGGGTGTTCGAGATCACCGAGCGATCGCTGTTGTCGCTGGTCGGGATGCTGTTCCTGCCGTTATTCGTGTTGCTCACAACCCCGTTCATTCGGCCGTTCCGTTGGAGCCGTCTGCTCCTGACCTATCTCGTGCCGCTGATTCCGCTCGCGGTGTGGTTCGACGGCACCGTCTCGTGTCTCCGCAGCTACACCCCGGATGAGCTCCTGGTGATGGCGCGCAGCGTCGGCGACCAGCGCACCGAGTGGGTCGCCGGACGGATCCGCTCCGCGCCGTTCGTTACCCACGTGACCTATTTGATCGGAGTTCCGCGGCGCGACGCGTGAGTTGCCGCGACCGCGTGCCCGGGGCATCTTCCTCTTCCACCACGGATCGAGGGTGTCGATGCTGGCTGCACGTGTGTCTATGTCCGTCGCCGTTCTGTTGTCGTGTGCGTCGCCAGTGTTTGGACAAGAGCCCGCCGCGCCGACTTCACCGCCACCTCCGATCGCTCGCATCGTCGTCACTCCGGCCACGCTCACGTTGAACGTGAACGACACGGGCACGATCGCCGCCGCTGCCTTCGACTCCTCCGGCGCGCGGCTGAACGTTCCGCTGACCTTCTTCTCGATGAACCGTCGCCGCGTGGGCGTCGACTCGTTGGGGCACGTGAAGGCGTATCGAGCAGGGGCAGAGCCGGTGCAGCTCGTTGCGGTGAACCTGGGCGTTGGATTTGCGCAGCGCGGGACCGCGACCGTCACGGTGAGCTGGCCGGGAGTGTCCAGGATCGACGTGGTTGGGAGCCCGCGCATGTTCGTCGGCACCGCCGTGCGCTCGCACGCGACGGTCGTCGATTCCACGGGCGCCGAGCGGGATAACGTCCCCGTCGCCTGGGCCTCGGACAACGCTGGCGTCGCGACGGTCGACCGGTTCGGCGCGGTGACGGCGCGGCGAGTGGGGGTCGCCACCATTCGGGCTTCCGGTGGTGGGATCACTGGGCGGCAACGGGTCACCGTGGTCGCTAATCCGGCCCGCTCGCTCAGCCTGACGAGCTCCGCCGATGCGGGACGGACGGGGGACGTGAT
>DATFGN010000353.1:0-8483 GCA_035249405.1 Gemmatimonadales bacterium | reverse complement strand
CGACCACATCGAAGGCAGCCTGGGTCAGGAGATTCGTGATGCTCCACGCGTCGAACAGTTGAATCTCCTTGAGCCGCAGCGGGCGAGTCATTTGGAAGAACGGGTAGAGCAGCAGCCAGAGACCCTTCCCGAGCCAGGAGTGGCCGATGAGTCGCGCTTCCCAATGATTGGGCAGATCCGCGTCGAGCTCGTACACGCCCTGAAAGGCATGGTGTTTCAGATGGTACTTGGTGAACGACACGGAGCTCGGGAAGAACAGCGGCAGATTGGCGAGCAGCCCCGTCAGGATGTTCGGGACTTTCCTCTTGAAGACGAGCTTGTGTGCGGTTTCATGGATCATCACAAACAAGGCGTGGTTGGCGAATGCCCCCACGCCGTACGCCACCGCGAAGACCACCCACCACGACTGGTCGCGGATCAGCCACGCCAGCACGCACTGCAGGGCGACGATGCCGGCGGTCCACCAGAACGTCGCCACATTCGGGCCGATCAACTCCCGCATTTCGGGGTGTTGGCGCAGGATTTCCCGCGTTCGGGCCCGATGTGGCTCGGCGGCTGCGGAAGTGACGAACGCCGGGGATCCAGTGGAAATAGGACGGCTCCAAGTTCGAGACAACAGGGCGCCTCGGGACCCCAAAATCTAACCCCCTGGGGTATTCCACCAGCCCCACCTCGCTCTTATCTTCCCGCCTCCCATATCCCCTACTCGGCGCGACACCTGCGCCGGGTCGCCCATGACCAAAGGGAGGTGCCATGACGCGTCGCTACGAGACCGTCTACATCTTCGATAGTGCACTGGAAGAGCCGGCCATCACCGAAAAACTGCAGCGATTTCATGGACTCCTGACCCGCGATGGCAAAGGATCTGTGAGCAGTGCCAATCATTGGGGGAAGCGCACCCTCGCCTACCCCATCAAGAAGAAAGACACCGGCTACTACGTCGTCGCGCAATTCGAAACCGCCGGGGAACTGCTGCCCGAGTACGAGCGGGCGGTGAAACTCGACGAGTCGGTGCTGCGCTACCTCTGCGTGCTCAACGAAGGGGAGCCCGCCAAGCCGATGCCGACGGCCGCGGTGCCCGCGGCGCCGGAGGAATTGGAGATCGAGGAGGAGGAAGAATGAGACGGCCCGCCAAAACATGCCCCGTCTGTGAGTCCGGGGTACGCGTGCTCGACTACAAGGACGACCGGACACTGGGCCGGTTTCTCACCGAGCGCGGCAAGATCCTGCCGTCCCGCTTGTCCGGGATGTGCGCGCGCCATCAGCGCCAGCTCGCGACGGCGATCAAGCGAGCGCGGCAGCTCGCGTTGATTCCGTACATCAAGAGCGGATCCGCGGCCTAACATGCCGGCCGGCGGCCGGGTCTGGAGTCTGCTCTTCGCCACGATCGGCTTCGGGCTGCTCGCGTCCGGGCTGCTCGGGCTGTTGGCGCTCGCGCTCGCGACCTTGCTGATCGCATCCGGGGTGGCGCGGTCGCGGGAGGGGATCATCGCAGCGCTCGTCGCCGTGGCTGGCCTCTGGTTCATTTTCTGGACCGCCGCCGATCCGTTCGATGCGGCGCTGGGCGCGTACTCCCTCCTCGTGGCCGCTGCGTTTGCGGGCGGCGCGCTGGTCGCCCCCACGGGCGTCTCCCGTCAGGGCATCCGCGCCATGCTGTGGGGCATTGCCGGGACGGGCGCGTTGGGGCTGGTCGTGCGCGGCTCCCGCTTCTGGTCCGAGCTGCAATGGAGCGTCGTCCACCAGACCTCGAGCGCGGTGCGCATGGTCGTCGAGCGGTGGCCCGACAGCTACCCGATGTACGAGCCGATGGTGCACTTCTTCGGGACCGCGTTCCCTGGTCTGCTCGCGCTACAAACCATGGTCGCGTTGCTGCTCGCCTGGCAATGGCATCACTACCTGGCCCCCGCGCCCCTCGGCCCAGCAGTCACCCCGTTCAGGCAATTTCGCTTCGCCGATCACTGGGTGTGGGCCATTGTCGGAGTGCTGATGGTATGGGCGATTCCGCGGCTCGCCGCCTTGAAGGGTGTGGCCCTGAACCTCGGCCTGGTGCTCAGCGTGCTGTATTGTTTACGCGGCGCCGCGGTCATCGTCGCCCTGGCGACGGGGGCCGGCGTGCCGGTCTGGGCGCTGACGGTCGCGACCGTGATCGCCGTCGGGCTGGTCATCCCGTTGCTGCTGCTCATCCCGGGCCTGTGGACGCTCGGGGTATTCGATACCTGGCTGGCCTTCCGCCAGCGCGGCGTCGGTCAGTCCACCGTGCGCTAACGAGGACGAAAACGATGGAGATCATTCTGCGCGAAGACGTGCAGCACGTGGGAAAAGCCGGCGAAGTCGTGAAGGTCAAGGACGGCTACGCGCGCAATTTCCTGCTGCCCAAGGGACTCGCCTATCCGGCCACGGAGGGCAACAAGAAGCGCATTGCCTTCGAGGCTGATCGGCTCGCGCGCCAGCGTGCCGCCGAGAAGCAGACCGCGGAGGGCGAAGCGGCCAAGCTGGCCGGCTTGTCGCTCACGTTCCCCGTCAAGGTGGGAGAAGAGGAGAAGCTGTACGGGTCGGTTACCGCCGGCGACATCCAGCGCCGCCTCGAGGAACAGGGGATTCACGTCGACAAGCGGAAGATCGATCTCCCCGAGCCGATCCGGGCTCTGGGCGAGTTCCGCGTGGGCATTAAGTATCACGCGGAAGTGCGACCGGAAATCGTCGTGGTGGTCGTAAAGGAGTAGCGCCAGGCCGTGACCGTCGGCATCGCCTACGTCGATGGCCCCCGACTCCGCCGCTCGTTGTTGGCGGCGGCGGATTGGGTGGCCGCAGGTCGCGATGAGCTGAACCGCATCAACGTCTTCCCCGTCCCCGACGGCGACACCGGGACCAACATGTGCCTCACGCTCCGGGCCGTGGCGCATGCGCTGCGCGAGCTCGGGGACGCACCCCTGCCCCGCGTCACCGAGACGATGGCGCAGGCGAGTATCCGGGGCGCGCGGGGGAACTCCGGGCTCATGCTCTCCCAGTTCCTGCTCGGATTGCAGGAAGGTCTGGGACCCCGCCTCAGCGCCTCGACCGCCGATCTCGCGCTCGCGATCCGCGCCGGGTTCGAGCGACTGCAGGGATCCCTCGATGAGCCGGTCGAAGGCACCATCCTCACCGTGGCCCGGGAAGCGGCGCAGGAAGCCGAGCGCGCCGCGGGCGAGCGCGACGTGCGCGTGTTCGTCCGGCGCCTCGTGGCCCAAGCCGAAAGCGCGTTGGCCCGCACGCCGGAGCTCCTGCTGGCCCTCAAACAGGCCGGCGTCGTCGACGCGGGCGCGAAAGGCTTCGTCCGCTTTCTGGACGGTGTGAAGCGTCTAATAGAAGAAGGGACCCTCGCGCAAGGTGCTGTGGACCGACTCGAGCTGCCCAATGCCGCCGCGCTCACCGAGGTGTCCGACGAGCGCGACTACCGCTACTGCACAGAGATCCTGCTCCGGGGCTCGGCGCTGCCGTCCGGAGCCGAGGTCCGGCGCGCATTGCGTGTGCTGGGCGGGTCGATCGTCGTGCTGCAGACCGGCGACTTGCTGAAGGCACACGTGCACACCGACCGTCCGGACGAAGTCTTCGCACTCGGTGCGACCTGGGGCACCATCGAAACCAAGAAAGCCGAAGACATGCGGGCCCAGCACCGCGCCCTGCAGCAACGGCGTACGCTCGTCTTTACCGCGGACACCGCGTGCGATCTCCCCGACAGCCTGGTGTTCGAGCACGGCATCGGTCTCGTGCCCACGCAGCTCATCATCGGCGACCGGGTGTATTTGGACCGCCTCGAGATGACGCCCGGCGAATTCTTCGCGCGCCTCCGCGCGGGAGAGGACGCCAGCACGTCCCAGCCCGCGCCCAAAGCCTTCGAGGACGCCTTCAGGGACGCGTTGCGCAACGCGGAGCACATCGTCGCCGTACTCCTGTCCAGGGCGCTGTCGGGGACCTACGCCAACGCCGAGCGGGCGGCCAAGACGATCGATCCGACTCGGATTCATCTGGTCGACAGTCGTGGGGCGTCCCTGACCGAAGGCATGCTGGTGCTGCGAGGCCTCGAGCTGGCCGCACAGGGCTGGGAAGCGCCGGCCATCGCGCGCGAGCTGATCCGGGTTCGCGACCAGTCCGGTGGCTTGTTCACGGTCGACAACCTCGAGCGGTTGATCCGCTCGGGTCGCGTGGGCCGGTTACGCGGTTGGCTCGGCACCCGGCTCAATCTCAAGCCGATCATGGCGCTCACGATCGATGGCAAAGCCGAACCCGTGGACCGCGTGCGCGGAGGTCGTGAAGCGGCGCGCGCCAGGGTGCTGGCGCGCCTCGATCGGCTGCTGACCCCGCGTCCAGGCCAGCTGAGACTGGGTGTGGCGCACGGAGACATTCCCGAATTCGCCGAAGCGCTGCGGGCCGAGCTGGTCGAGCGCTACCGGCCGAAGCAGATAGTCGTGAGCCCGATCACCCCGGTGATCGCCGCGCACGCGGGCATTGGTGCCTGGGGCGTGTTCTATCAGGTGGAGGACGGAACAAAGGCATGAGCAGCGCGTTATGAATAGGAGTCGCGGGCGCGGTAGGAGTGGAGGGACACGGCTCCCTCCCGACGGGTTGCGGCTGATCGTGGCCGCCCTGACGGATCGAAAAGCCGTCGACCCGATCGTGCTTGACCTGCATGGCCTGTCCGAAGCGACCGACTATTTTGTGATCGCTTCGGGAACCTCCGACGCTCATGTGCGCGGGATGGCGGAGCACCTGATGTCCGGGCTGGCCCCGCATCACGTGGAAGGCCTCGCCCAGGGACGATGGGTGTTGCTGGACTATGTCGATGTCGTGGTGCACCTGTTTCATCCCGAGCTGCGCGAGTTCTATCAATTGGAGCGGTTGTGGGGAGACGCCCCGCCGGTCACCCTCGACGAAGTGGGGACGGTCGGGTAGCCACCGGAGAAAGGACCAGAGCGGTATGAGCACGGGGACAAAGCTGGCGTTGGCGGTTGTGGCGGTGACGACCATCCTGGGCGGCGCGCCACGAGCGGCCGCGCAATACTTCGGTCAAAACAAGGTTCAGTACCGGTCCTTCCCGTTCAAGATCATCCGCACCGACCATTTCGAAGTGTACTTCTACGACGAAGAGCGGTCCGCCGCCCTCGACGCCGCGCGCATGGCCGAGCGGGCGTACGCCCGCATGTCCCGCATCCTGCATCACCAGTTCCAGTCGCGCAAGCCGATCATTCTCTACGCCTCGCACACGGACTTCGAGCAGACCAACGCGATCGCCGGCGAGCTGGGTGAGGGCACGGGCGGCGTCACGGAGTTCTTCAAGCACCGGATGGTGCTGCCCTTCACGGGCTCGTACGCGGACCTCGAGCACGTGCTGCAGCACGAGATGGTGCACCAATTCCAATACGACGTGTTCTCCAGCGGACGCGTCGGCTCCGGGGTGCAGACGCTCATCAACGTCAATCCGCCGTTGTGGTTCATGGAGGGCATGGCCGAATACCTCTCGCTCGGTCCGATCGATCCCAACACGGCCATGAATCTCCGGGATGCGTCGTTGGAGGGAAACCTCCCGACCATCGATCAGCTCACGTACGACCCCCGGATCTTCCCGTATCGGTTCGGCCACTCGATCTGGGCGTTCATCGGGGAGAAGTGGGGCGACGAAGTCATCGGCGAGATTCTGCAGTCGAGCGCGACCGTCGGCATCGAAGGCTCGATCAAGCGCGCCCTCGGCCTGACCCTGGACGAGCTCTCCAACGAGTGGCGCGACGCGGTGCAAACCACGTTCCTGCCGCAGCTGGGCGAGCACTACCGGGCGCGGCGCATCGCGCAGCCGCTGCTCACCGAGAAGCGGACCGGCGGCGGCTACCACCTCGCCCCCGCCCTGGCCCCGGACGGCCGGACGATCGCGTTCTTCGGCGAGCGGAATTCGTTCTTCATCGACCTCTATCTGGCCGATGCCGAGAGCGGCCGCTCGATCCGGCGCCTGGTCAAGTCGACGATCAATTCCAACTACGAGAGTCTCCGGTTCATCAATTCGTCCGGGTCGTTCTCCCCGGACGGACGCTTCTTCGCCATCGCGGCGAAGAGCAAGCAGCATGAGGATCTCGTGATCCTGGACGCGAAGCGGGGTCGCGAAACGCAGCGCATCAGGATCCCGTTGAACGGGCTCGAGACGCCGTCCTGGTCCAATGACGGGACGAAGCTCGTGTTCACCGGATTCGATGGCGGCCTGTCGGACCTCTTCATCATCAACCGGGATGGGACCGGGCTGCGGCGCTTGACCAACGACAAGTTTGCCGACATGCAGCCCACCTGGTCGCCGGACGGGAAGACGATTGTGTTCTCGACCGATCGAGGCGGCGAGACCGATTTCGATCAGCTGCGGTTCGGCAACCTGCGTCTCGCGCTGTACAACCTCGAGACCGGCGCGATCGAGCCGCTGCCGCACATGGATCAGGGCAAGAACATCAATCCGGTGTGGGCGCCGGACGGGCGGTCGATTGCGTTCGTCTCCGATCGCACCGGGATCAGCAATCTGTTTCTGTATCAGCTCAGCGACCGCCAGATCTATCAGCTGACCGACCTGTTCACCGGCGTGTCGGGGATTACGGCGCAATCTCCAGCCCTGTCGTGGGCGCGCGAGGCCGACCGCCTGGCGTTCGCCTACTACGAAGCCGGCGAATACAACGTCTATTCGATCGACAACCCCCGCTCGCTCAGGCGGCAGCCGTATCAGGATCGCCCCGCCCCGGGTCCGGTGATGCTGCTCGCGGGCGCGGCGCGTCGCGACAGCACGCAGCGGCTCGCCGTCACGGCGAATGCGGACACCACGACCCCGCTGGCGGATACCACTCCGCCGGACAGCTCGGTGTCGGTATATCGTCCGCCCACCGGCGGGTTCCGGCCGTCGAGCGATTCTCCCCAGTCGGCCGAATCCACCGCGACGCAACCCGCGCTGTCGGTCCGCTCGCTGCTCGATTCGGCGTCGCTCGCGCTACCCGACACTACCGAGTTCTCGGTGCGGCCCTACAAGGTGCGGTTTACGCCCGACTACACCGCGCGGCCGACGATCGGGTACGCGCGCGACAACTTTGGGCGCGGGTTCTTCGGCGGAGCGGCGGTTTCCCTCTCGGATATCCTGGGTGACCACACGCTACAGTTTGCCGCCTCCGTCAACGGGCGCATCAGTGAAGCCCAGGTGTTCGCGGCGTACATCAACCAGCGCCGCCGGGTAAATTGGGGCGTGGGGGGCTCGCAGACCCCGTATTACTTCTATATCCCGAGCACCATCGAGGTCGTCCCCACGCAGACCGGCGACAGCGCCGTACTCTACAACCTACGGTTGCAGCGCTACGTCGTGCGCGACCTGTTCGCGGAGTCGTACTACCCGTTGAGCCGGTTCACCCGCATCGAGCTCGGAGTGCACGGCGTCGCCCTGGGCGTGGCGACCCTGACGCTGTCGGACGCCTATAGCCTGTCGACGGGACAGTATCTCGGCAGCTTCGAGACCGACTCCAATCAGAAGTCCATCGGCTACGTCTCCCCGCGCATCGCGTTCGTGCACGACAACGCGTTGTTCAGTTATGTCGGGCCGTTCTCCGGCAGTCGCTTTCGGTTCGGGATCTCTCCGAGCTTCGGCGGGGAGCGATTCATGAACTTCACGGCCGACTATCGCCGCTACATGTTCGCCCGGCCCTTTACGCTCGCGTTCCGGACTCTGCTGTATGGCAATACCGGCCGGGATGCCGAGCTGTTTCCGATCTACCTGGGGAGCACCGACCTCGTCCGGGGCTACACCTCGGGCTCGCTCCTGAACCACGAGTGCGCGGCAGCCCCATCGCAACCCACGGGGTTCACGGGGTGCACGGCCCTCGATCAGCTGATCGGCTCCAAGATCGCCGTCGCCAACGTGGAGCTGCGCTTCCCGTTGACGCGCAGCCTCGTGTTGGGATTCCTCCCCATTGGCCTGCCCCCGATTGAAGGCGCCCTGTTCTACGACGCGGGGGTCGCCTGGAGCACCGGGACCGACGTGAAGTGGCAGCGCGACGCCGGCGACGATCCGCTGCTGGTGCGGTCCGTGGTTCGCAGCTGGGGTGGGTCGATCAGGGCCAACCTGCTGGGCTTCGTTATCCTGCGGTTCGACATCACCAAGCCGCTGGACCGGACGTACAAGAAGGCGTACTGGACCGTGAGCCTCGGTCCAACGTTCTAACTCCGTACTGCTGAGCCACTTGCATTGGCCTCGCCCGGTTTCTATCTTGCGGCGAGGCCATTTGCTGTCCAAGCGCTACGTCCCGATCCTCACCGCGCTGCTGCTGTGGGGCTGCCGCGCTCAGGCGCCGGCGGGATCGTCTTCCCAATCAGCTACGGCGCCTACGCTTACGCCGCAAACCGGTCCTCCTGGCCGGCACGGCGGCTTTGCAATTCGTGTCCCCCAGGGCGGCGGCACGCCCCAGCTCTACCGCATGCCGTCGCTCGCGGCCTGGCCT
>DATFGN010000352.1:0-2489 GCA_035249405.1 Gemmatimonadales bacterium | reverse complement strand
ACGTGGTGCCCCAGGAGCTGCGCAATCGGCTGGGCATCGCCGTGGCCAGGCGCACCTATAAGGCCTACCGCGATCTGCTGGCGTCGCCTCGGTGGCGGCGACTGGCGGCCGCCGGCGCCCGGACGCAACGCCTGCTCTGGGCCAGCACCGGCACCAAGGATCCTGGCGCGTCGGACACGCTGTACATCGAGGCGCTGGCCGCGCCGGAAACCATCAACACCATCCCCGACAGGACTCTGCTCGCCTTTGCCGATCACGGGCATGTGAGCGGCGTGATGCCGGTCGATGGTGGCGATGCGGAAGACACGCTCGCCGCCTTCCGGCGGGTCGGGGTGGACGATCCGGCCATCGCGACTCAGCTCCAGCGCCAGGGAACCGCATCCTTCGACAAGTCGTGGCAGGACCTGCTGGCCTGCATTGCGTCGAAGAGCGCCGTGCTCGAGCAGGTCGCGCACACGAATGCGGGGCAACGATGACCGCAACAACGGCGGCGCCGCCGCCACCGCTGACTGCGCGGCCGGCGTGGAAGGCCCTGGCTGACCACTACCAGCAGATGCGCCACCAGCATCTGCGCCAGCTCTTCGCCGACGATCCCCGCCGGGGCGAGCGTCTGACGGCCGAAGCCGCCGGGCTCTATCTCGACTACTCGAAGCATCGCGTCACCGACGAGACGCTCGGCCTGCTGCTCCGGCTGGCCGAGGAATGCGGCCTGGCCCGGCGCATCGATGCCATGTTCAGCGGCGAGAAGATCAACGTGACCGAGCGGCGGGCCGCGCTCCACGTTGCCCTGAGGGCTCCGAAGCACGAGCGGATGCTGGTCGACGGCGCGGACGTGGTGCCCGACGTGCACGCGGTCCTCGACCGTATGGCCGTTTTCTCCGAAGACGTCCGGAGCGGCCGCTGGCTCGGACACACGGGCCGGCCCATCAAGAACGTCGTCAACATCGGCATCGGCGGCTCCGATCTCGGCCCGGTGATGGCATACGAAGCATTGCGGTACTACAGCCGGCGCGACATGACCTTCCGCTTCGTGTCCAACGTGGACGGCACGGACTTCGTGGAAGCCACGCGTGACCTCAACCCCGAGGAGACCCTGTTCATCATCTGCTCCAAGACGTTCACGACGCTCGAGACGCTGACCAATGCCCACACGGCCCGCGCCTGGTGTCTGCGCGCACTCGGCGACGAACGGGCGGTACGCCGGCACTTTGTCGCCGTCTCGACGAACGAGGCGGGCGTGGCACAGTTCGGCATCGACCCCGCCCACATATTCGGCTTCTGGGACTGGGTGGGCGGGCGCTACTCCATGGACTCGGCGATCGGGCTTTCCACGATGCTGGCGGTGGGCCCGGCGCACTTCCGCGACATGCTCGCCGGGTTCCACGCGATGGACGAGCATTTCAGCAGCGCGCCGTTCGAGCGGAATCTACCAGTGATCATGGGGCTGCTGGGGGTCTGGTACAGCGACTTCTTCGATGCGCAGACGGTCGCGGTGTTGCCATATGACCAATACCTCAAACGCTTTCCGGCATATCTCCAGCAGTTGACGATGGAGAGCAACGGAAAGCACACCGCGCTCGACGGCTCCCGCGTCGATTACCAGACCGGACCGATACTCTGGGGGGAACCGGGCACCAATGGACAGCATTCGTTCTATCAGTTGATTCATCAAGGCACCAAGCTCATCCCGTGCGACTTCATCGCGTTCTGCCGATCGCTCAACCCGTTGGATGGTCATCACGATCTGCTCATCGCGAACGTGTTCGCGCAGTCCGAGGCGCTCGCATTCGGCAAGACGCGGCGCGAGATCGAGGCGGAAGGGACGCCCGCGCGGCTCGTGCCGCACCGCGTCTTCGAAGGGAATCGGCCGAGCTCGACGATTCTCGCCGACGCCCTGACGCCGGCGACGCTGGGGTCGCTCGTCGCGCTGTACGAGCACAGCGTGTTCACGCAGGGCGTCATCTGGAACATCGACTCGTTCGATCAATGGGGCGTGGAGCTCGGCAAGGCGCTGGCGCAGCGTATCGCGGGCGAGCTGCGGGGTGACGCGCTCGGGGACGCCCACGACAGCTCGACCACGGCGCTGATCCACCGCTACCTGGGATCGCGGGGGAGCGCCGGATGACGGTCCAGACTGGCACCATCGACGATCTCTGCATCAACACCATCCGCGTGCTCAGCGTCGACGCCGTAGAGCAGGCGGCTTCGGGACATCCGGGAATGCCGATGGGCGCCGCGCCGATGGCCTACGTGCTGTGGACGCGACACCTCCGGCATGACCCCGCGCATCCCAAATGGGTCGATCGCGACCGGTTCGTCCTCTCGGCGGGGCATGGGAGCATGCTGCTCTACAGCCTGTTGTTTCTGACGGGGTACGACCTCACGCTCGACGACCTCAAGCACTTTCGGCGCTGGGGCAGCCGAACGCCAGGGCATCCTGAGCGAGGGAGCAGCGCTGGCATCGAGGTGACCACGGGACCGCTCGGCCA
>DATFGN010000351.1:0-7312 GCA_035249405.1 Gemmatimonadales bacterium | reverse complement strand
TGGCAACTCGAACTACCGTGACCCCACACAATACGGGTTGACGTGCGATTGGTGGAGGTTACTGAGACTCGGACGTTCCCCGGCGTTGAGGCCCGTAATAGATCGACCCGTACATCTAGCGGGCCGACGGGACCGACGCCTGCGCAAGCGCCGAACGAGCAGAAGGCAGCAAGAATGGTCAGTCGTGATGCTGGATGCATAGCCGTGTGCCAATGGCGCAGCCTAACGTATAGCGCTTGAGCTGCGGCGCGATGGCTGGATTAGCACAAACATAAGACTTCCTTTGATGCAGGCGCCGGCAGCTCCAAGCGCCTGTTAGGGTGCCGCCCCACAGAACTCCCCGCCCCAGTGCTCCCCGTTCTACTTGGCTCTATGGGCTCGGCACGTTGGTGACCACGCTGTGATGCTCGAGCCCAGGCGCTGGCGCCGCTGAGATATGCGTCCGTGCTGGCACATCAAACCGCTGTGGTTCAGCTTGTGCTGGAAGACGGCCCGCGCACACCAAAAGTACCTGAAGTGTCGTGGCTCCCTAACGAATAGCGCTTGAGCTGCGGCGCGATGGCTGAACTGTCACAAACATAAGGGTTCCTTTGAAGCAGGCGCCGGCAGCTCCAAGCGCTTGTTAGAGGGCCGCCCCCCTTCCCTCACCCCCACAGAGCTCACCCGGGTATCTCGATTCACTGGGGCGCGGCACCAGTCCTAACAATGAGCGAAAGGTTTGGCCCCTGAGGACGCGCCGCTGAGATCCTGGATTCGTGTACTGCAACAAGAGGCCGTGTGGTTCCGTTCACCGCGGGGAGCCCACCTCGTGCGACCCCAAAGCATTCGTTTTTGTCGTGGCCCTCTAACGAAAATTAGACTGCATGTGGATCATGGTCGCTCAATAACATCCTATCTCACTCTGTCTTCGCGAGCGATATGCCGTCGCATAAGAATTCAACGTACGTAGTCCCGCAACCACTTTACTTCAAACCGGATGGCGACTTACATGGCCCCGTTGTCCCAGGCTTGGTGGCAAAACGAGCACTGGGACGCCGCATGATCAGGTTGGGGTGCTACGCGATATGCGGCTCGGTCATTGGACCCCCAGTGGCCCCGGGATTGCGTGTCGGCCGCTCGGACAGCACCGTCCGCTCGTGCGGCAGCAGCTCGCCGGCAATCGCCGTCGCCACGGCGCTCGCGATCTCTTCCTGCACGGCCAGGAGATCCGCCACCGGCCGCGTGTAGCCCTCGCTCCAGCGTTGCGTCCCGCTCGGCAGCACCACCAGTCGCACGGCGATGCGGATCCGCTCGCCACCCCGCTGGAAATCGCCTTCGACGACGTAGCGCACGTTCAACCGCCGCCCGACGACACGCGGATCCGGCTCGACGCTTCGCTGCGCGCTGCGCACTGCGCCCGGGCTCCGCACCTCAAGGCGCGGGATGCGGGCGAGGCTCGTCGCAATCTCGGACGCGAGGCCGTCCGAGAGGTACGCGTAGGCGGTGTCGCGGGTGAGGTTCTTGAACAGCATCACGCCGACGCTGTTGGCACTCGGCACCGGTGCAGCCGTTGCGCGGGCGCAGGGCGGCGGTGAGCCGTCAGGGCACTGGGCGTGGGCCGGCGCCGGTATCCGTGTCAGGCCCAGACCAAGTCCGGTGAGGAGACGCCTGACGGCGTGGTTCACCGGACGCGCAGCACTCGATGGTAGACCGGTCTCCCAGTCGGCAGCGCGACCGTGACCACGTACGTACCGGGCTCCGGACTGATCGCCGCATCAAACGTTTCTCCGACCCGCACGAGCATTCCGGAAGCCCGCGGGGTCGTCTGCGCCGGTGGAAGGTTCATCCCGTCCTTGGCCAGCGGGCGCCACATGACCGGAGTCGAATCGCGCAGAACGGAAACCCGCACCAGCTGCGCGGGCCCGATGTTCACGAACCGGAGCCGGTGCGTGACTCCCGCGCTCAGCTCGAGCGAACCCGGCGTCGAATCAATATCCCCGTTGACGGCGATCCTGGGCGGATCCGCGGGACCATCCCAGCCCACGACGAACACATGGTCCGTGGCCGGATGGAACCGCTGCCCCGGCTCGAGCACGACGATGGCGCCGTAGAGTCCAGCGGTAAGCTGACTGAAGTCGTTCAGGTGGGTGTGATAGATGAACGTCCCCGCCCGCGGCAGGGTGAGGTGGGCGACGAACGAATCGCCGGGCGCGATGAATGGCGCGAGGCGACCCGGAGCACCGCTCCAGCCCGCGACCCCGTCCGAATAGCTCTCCAGCTCGATGCCGTGCCAATGGATCGCGCTGGTCTGCGCCAGGTGGTTGATCACCGTGACGTCGGTCGGCTGTTCGCGCGTGACCACGAGCACGGGTCCCGGCGAACGCGCGGGCGGAAGCGCGGCGTCATGGTCGGCAATGGCCACCCCGATGGTGCGCAGCGAGTCCCGGTGCCGGGGAAGCTCACTGATCGCGAGCGTCACGCGGCGCGGACGCGAACGCGCGGGCGCTCGCCACTTGGGCGGCGACGGCACGACTATGCCGAGGATGAGGCCGGCCATGTGCTGGCCGTCATGCATGATGGATGGACCAGCGGAGAGCTCCGCGTCCCCCGGGAGCACGTGAAACGCGATGTGGCAGTGAAACAGCCAGTTTCCCGGACGGGTGGGACTCCAGGCGATGGTCATCGTGGCGCCGGGACGCAGCTCTTCGGTGACCACGAGGCGCTGGCGAGCGGGTATGAATGCCGTATCAGCGAGTGGTGTTCCGTGGCGCTGCACGAGGAAATAGAACCCGTGCAGATGCATGGGGTGATTACGCCCGGTGGCATTGACCCAACGCCAGCGCGCCGTATCGCCGACGGCCAGCGTGATGCGCTCCGTATAGGGCCACGACTTCCCGTTGATGGTGAGCGCGTTGCCATAGCGCGACGAATCGACCATGTCGCCCCAGATGTTCATGACGAAGATCCGATCGTCGGTGCGGGCGCCCGCGGAATCCACGACCAGGGCACCGCCCAGCTGCTCGCGCTCGACGAGCGTGTCCTGCACGCCGGCGTCCGCGTCGTACAGGTAGGTCCCCGGCGCACCGGCAGCGAATACAACGTGACCGGTCGCTCCGGGTGAAACGACGATCGAGTCGATCGCGGTCGCCGGATGCGTGTAGAGACCCCTGATGATGAGCGTCGAGTCGGTAAGGGCGTTGCGAATGGTCGCGTCGATCACGGTGCCGGCGGGCACCCGGATCAGCGGAGCCGGAATCTGCGGTGCGCCGCCCTCCTCACCGAAGGCGGCAACGGTGATCGCCGGGCCGGCGTCCGCCTCGGGGTGCCACACGGCCATTTGCACGACGAGAGCTAGGTGCAGGGTGTCGCCGCGCCAGGTGCCGGCCGGGGTCCTGTTGTCGTTCGGCTGGACGAAGGGGAGGGATCGCTGGGGCGACGGCCCGATGAGAACCATCCAGACAGCGAGTATCCGAAGATTCATCGCAGCATTGCTCGAATGATGAGGGCATCCTGGCGATCCTGCGGCCGGTCGGCCGCTTGCTTGGAGCGCAGAATGTCCCGCAGACTGGCGGCGAAGAGGGGGCTGCCGTAGACCTCGAAGCGAACGGCGTCTTTCATCAGGTCGTCGAATCCTTTCGTTCCCGAGGGGCGGAACGCGATATCGAGCCGGCCGGCCGTCGTGGTCAAGTTCCAGAGGTCTGCCCGCTGCAGCATGGCGGCGCTGCAGTCGAAGGCGAGGCCTTCAGGCACGGCCTCGGTGTAGACCCGCGCATCCAACTCGCGCAGCGCCGCGGCAAGGTGCTCGAGATTCACGGCATCCCGCGCAGGCGTAATATCGACGTCGGCGGTCATGCGGGGAAACCCCTGCAGCCGCGCCGCCAGAGCTCCGATCAGGACGAAGGCCACCTGGTGACGGGCCAGAGTCGTGAACAGGCGTTCGGGGTCGAGCGGAGCGGAACTAGGCACGCCGGACCGCCGCGGTGAAGCGACTGGCATTGGCCACTTCGCGCAGCCGCTCTTCAGGCGTGAGGCTAAGAATGCGGCGCACGTCGGCCAGCATGTGCGAACCCGCGACCGGCCGGAGGGTGAGCTGCGGCTCGAGATTGAAACCAGCGGCGGCGACGATGCGCGTCAGGGTCTCCCACGTGGGACTCGTGGCGCCCAGCTCGATCCGGGCCACCACCGATTGCGCGGTCCTGGCCCGGGCGGCGAGCTGCCGCTGACTCAACCCGGAGCGCGTTCTCAGGGTGCGGATGATCGTGCCAGCAGCGTTGGACACGGACTCATGATAGCTAATAAGCTATCATGAAGCAATTTTGTTAAGTATTTGGAAATTATTGAGTTAAGTGATGAAGTGCGGGGTCATTGCACCGACGCGACCACACGCTGAAATCGATCATCGGAGCGCACGGCATCGAAGAAGGGATACCGCAAGAAGAACCGAAGCCACGTCGTCGGATTGGTTTGTTCCAGCGTGGAGAGCGCAGTGTCGCGCAGGCCGAGACGGAGCTGGGCCCCGGCCAGCCACACCGATCCTTCGTCGAAGAGCGGGACCTGTTGCTGGAGCAGCAAAGTGCGTGTCCGCGCGCTCGTGGTTCGCGCGACGCCCGAATCGCCGACGTACGCGTTGGCGAAGGCGACGAGAGCCAACGCGAGCAACGAATCGCCGCCACTCGTCGCCCGCAGGCCATCGGCGACGTCGGTGAGAGCGCCCGTGTCACCCTGGAGAGCCCGGATCCCGCCACGCAAGCTCAAGGCGTACGCAAACGCAGGAGAGATCGCGACGGCGCTGTCCATCCAGCGGCGCGCCTCCGCCAGGCGGCCCTCGGCCACCATGTCGAGGCCCAGGAAGGCGAGCGTGATGGGACGCTCCGGTTCCAGCTCGAGTGCCTGGTGCGCCACCGCCCGGAAGCCTTCCTCATCCCCGGTTCTGAGGATCACGTTCGCGCGCAACCAGTGCGCTTCCGCCAATCGGGGATCGAGCCTCAGGGCACGATCCAGCGATTGCTCCACACCGACGAAGCGAAGATCGTTCCGCTCCGCCCGGGCCGACGCATCCGCGAACCACGCCAGCGCCGAGGTGGAGTCGAGGCGCAGCGCCTGCTGCGCGGCGGCGAACCCAAGGGCCATCACACTGTCCCTGGAGATCCCAGGCACGTGCCAATTCCAGTTGCGGAACAGCGAATACACCCAGCCGATCCTGGCATACGCATCGGCGTAGCCCGGGTCGAGCGCGATCGCCGCACGGTATTCCTCCACGGCCCGCAGCGCATCGGCCTCGTGGCGAGCGACCATGAGGTAGTCGCCGCGCAAGACGCGGTCGTGCGCGGCGGGACTGCGCGTGGCGCGCGCCATGAGCGTGGCCCGCTCGGCGGGGAGCAACCGACCGGCAATGGCCGTGGCCACGGCCCGCGCCACGTCCTCTTCGATGGCGAGGACGTCGCCGTCGGTCCGGTCATAGCTCTCGGTCCACAGCTGGACGCCGTCCCGCGCCCGGACCAGCTCGACGCCGACCCGCAGCCGCCCCGGCCCCCGCCGGATCGAACCGTTGACGAGATGCGCCACGCGCAGCGTCCGCGCCAGCGTCTGCGGATCGCCGACACGCCCGCGGTAGCGCTGCATGGTGGTGCGCGAGGTGACGGTCAGCCGCGCGATCTGCCCCAGGCGAGTCGTGATTTCGTCCGTGAGCCCGTCGGCGAGATACGCGTCCGCGGTATCGCGGGAGAGATTGTCGAAGTAGAGCACGGCGACGGTGTTGGACGCAGCGGCACTCACGGCACGCCCGGTGCGGCAGGGCGGCGGCGCGCCGTCCGGGCACTGTGCGACGATCGGTCGTCCAAGCGCGGCGCAGAGCAACAGACTGAGCGATCCGACTTTCACGTCACCGATCCGATCAATGCGGAGAACTTCTCGAGATCGATGTTGCCGCCGGAGACAATGGCGACAATGGGTCCGTTCCCCGCCTTGCCGGTCATAGCGCCCGCGAGTGCCAGCGCGCCAGCGCCTTCGGCGATGACACGCGCCTTCTCGGCCATCAATCGCATGGCGCGCTTGACCTCGTCCAGACTCACCACATGGACGCCGTCGACGACCGGTTTCATCCGTTCCCACATCCGGGGAAACACGCTCTTGCCACCGGCGCCGTCAACGAACGTCGCCTTCCATTCCTTGAAAACCTGCGGCGATCCCTTCGCGAACGACAGTGCCGCTGGTGCAGCCGTCTCCGGCTCGGCACCCCACACCTGGATTCCCGGCTTGAGCGCCTTCACGGCGCTGCCTACGCCTGTGATCAGCCCACCGCCGCCGATCGCGGCGATGACGGCCGTCGTCTCGGGCGCGTCTTCCAGGATCTCAAGCCCCATGGTCGCGTGGCCGGTAATGAAGTTGTGGTCGTCGAACGGATGCACGAACGTGCCTTCTACCCCTGGATACGAACGATCCTCGAGCGCCTGCCAGGCGCGCTCATAGGATACGAGTACGAGTTTCGCGCCGAGGGCTCGCATCCGCTCGAGCTTCGCGGCGGGCGCGGTCTCGATCGCCACGACAGTACAGGGGACGCCCGCCGCCCGCGCGGCGTACGCGACGCCCTGCCCCGCATTCCCCGCGCTGATGGTCCACACACCCACCCGCCGCTCGGCGTCGGACAACAAGGCCACGGCATTCGCCGCGCCGCGCAGCTTGTAGGCGTTGATCGGCTGCAGATTCTCGAGCTTGAGGCGGATATCGGGATTCCCCGCACCCAGCCCGAGGCGCACCAGTGGCGTGCGTACAATGGTGGACGAAATGCGCTCCCGGGCCTCGTGGATCTCGGCCAGCACGATGGGGCGGACCGCTTCGATGGGCATCAACGAGCGCCCTGCAGTTGCGCGACCCAGATGTCGCTTTCGGGCGACCCGATCGTGAAGTAGAACACCTTCCCGTCGGTGCACAATCCATATTTCGTCTGCTGCCGCGTCGGGTCATCGAAGTTGACCAGCACGGTACTAGCGCCCCCTCGGGCGGGCACCGACCGGATCGACCACCGCTCGGGCGAGCGCGTCAGATAGTAGAGCTTCGACCCATCCGGCGACCACGCTGCGTAGAATGCCTCCGCGTCGTCCCGGATGTTAGACACCACCAGCGTATCGACCCCGCTGTCGACATGCAGCACCCGGAGCCCATCGGGGGCATGGTAAACAATCGTCCGGCCAACCGGTGACCAGTGGGCGAAATCACTCCCGGGAATGGCGCTGAACTCCAGGCTGGCCCCATCCACGAGCCGGAGCCGCGCGAATCCCTCGCGCGACCCATACACCTGGAACAGGATCGTCTCGCCATCCGGCGCCCAATCGGG
>DATFGN010000350.1:0-2122 GCA_035249405.1 Gemmatimonadales bacterium | reverse complement strand
AGTGGCCGTCACAGGAGGCGCAGGTCGGTCCAGACGCCCATGGCGCAGAGGCGCACGTACAGATCGGCGAAGGCGACCCACACCAGGCTGAACCACGCCCAGTTCATGTGTCGCTGGTTGAGACAAGTGACGCAGGCGTAGAGGCGACGCTGCACCGGCCGGCCCGACAGGAGATCGAGCCCGCCGCCCACCAGGTGACGCAGCGAGTGGCAGCTGAACGTATAACCACCCAACAGCACCACGTTCACCGCCAGCACGAGCGTCCCCACGCCGATCCCGAAGTGCGTTCCGGTCGCGTCCGTGAACCAGAGCGCCTCCCACACGTCCCAGCTGAGAATTCCAATGAACGGGATGGCCAAGTAGAGGAAATACCGGTGCACGTTTTGAATGATGAGCGGGAAGGATCGCTCGCCGCGATAAGCCGCCCTCGGCTCCCCGACGGTGCACGCGGGCGGATCGGCCCAGAACGCTTTGTAGTAGGCCCCACGGTAGTAGTAGCAGGTGAGCCGGAAGCCGCCCGGCGCCCAGAGAATCAGCAACGCGGGAGACCACGGCAGCCAGGTCGGCCACCAGCCGGGCTTCGCGCCGAACCAGGCGTGTGCGGAGCCGAACAACTCGGGCGAGTACAGCGGCGAGAGGTAGGGTCCGAAGCGGTAGTGATCGCCCTGGAATGCCGCCCAGGTGGCGTATACGACGAACGAGGAGAGCACCAAAAAGACGACGACCGGTGTGAGCCACCACAGGTCGTCGCGCGCAGTTTCGCCGAAGCCACGTCGCGGGATGGGGAGGGTGCTCTGAGTCATGAGCGAAACGATAACGCGGCGCGCCCTGCCCACGCTATGTTTGGGCCCATGGCGTCTCCCATTTCACACGTCTCCGACACCGCCAACTGGGTCGCGATGTATCGCGCCATGGAGTCGGAGCGACCCGATGCGCTGTTCCATGACCCGTACGCGCGCCGGCTGGCGGGACCGCGTGGCGATGACATCCTGCGCACCATGCCCAAAGCGAAGCAATTCGCCTGGCCCATGATCGTGCGCACCGCGGTGATGGATGAGATCATCGTGCGGGCCATCAACCGGGACGGCGTCCGCACGGTCGTGAATCTCGCCGCCGGACTCGACGCCCGCGCGTTTCGGCTCGCGGTGCCGCCAACGTTGCGCTGGATCGACGTTGATCTCCCGGCGATGCAGCAGTACAAGCGCGACGCCCTTGCCGGCGAAACGCCCCGGTGCGCGCTCGAGTGGATCCCGGCCGACCTCGCTGACCCGGAGCAACGGCGGGCGGTGCTGGCGCGCGTCGCGGCCGGCCCCGCGCCGGGCCTCGTGATCACCGAGGGACTCTTGATCTACCTCGAGCGGGACCAGGTGACGGGGCTCGCGCGGGACCTGCACGCGTGCGCGCCGTTGTCCTGGTGGTTGACCGACACCGCCTTGCCGCGCCTGGTCAAGATGCTGGAGCGTACATGGGGCGGGACGCTGCGCGCGGGCAACGCCCCCTTCAAGTTCGCGCCGGCCGAAGGGACGGCGTTCTTCGAGCCGCTGGGGTGGCGCGAGGCCGAGTTCCGATCCAATTGGGCGGAATCGCTGCGGCTCAACCGCACCATGCGGTTCGCAAAATTCTGGAACCTGATCGGCAGGCTGTACCCGAAGAAAACGCAGGAAGAGTTCCAACGGATGGGGGGGATAGTCTTGCTGCAACGGCGGTAGAAGGCGGACCGTCCGCCTTCTACCGCCCTAACCGCCGTCTACCGTCAGTCGTTTAGAACGCCCACCGCGCTCCCACCTGCAGCTGCCGCGGGTCGCCCAACCCCGAACGAATCGTGCCGTCGAAGTTGAACAAGAGGCTGCCGTAGGCCGGATCCTTGAAGTTGTCGTTCCCCGTCACGTTGAAGATTTCTAGGATCGCCTCGAGCTCCTGCCCCGGGCGGCCGATCGGGATGGTGCGGGAAATCCGGACGTCCCACGAGAAGTAGGCGTTGTCCTTGCGCAGCGTGTTGCGCTTCAGGATAGAGCCATCGCCACAAATCCGCTGCGCCGCGCTGACCGCACGCTGGCCATTCCCCACATTCCCGGCCCCGCACTGCTCGGAGACGGGCTGCGCCGAAGCGTAGCTCACGCGG
>DATFGN010000349.1:0-4469 GCA_035249405.1 Gemmatimonadales bacterium | reverse complement strand
CGATCAGGTTCACGCGTCGCGCAATAGCGCTATCGCCTGCGCTCGCATCGGTTTGACAAGGGTTGGGGCGCATGATACCGTAACCCTGCCGGTTTCACCATCTCCCCTTTTTTCCGTGTCGCGGAGAACCTCGTATGCGGCGGATTGCTTGGTCTGTGCTGCTTGCGTCCTTCGGCGTACCCGCCTGGCTCGGGGCGCAAGGCTTCGCGGTCAACGAGCTCGGGACCTGCGCGATGGGACGCGCCGGTGTGGCCGCCGCGGGACCGTGTGGTGACGGTTCGGGGGTGTGGGCCAACCCCGCTGCCCTGGCGGGCCTGACGGGCACGCATGTGAGCGCCTCGGCCACGCTGATTCGGCCGCACGGCGGCTTCACCGACGACCTGTACGGCGAAAAAACCGATATGCCGGGACAGAATTACATCGTGCCGAGCGTGTATCTGACCCATCAGACCGGGAAACTGGGGATCGGGGTGGGTCTTTACGCTCCATACGGTCTCGGAACGAAATGGCCGACCGATTTCATCGGCCGCTTCGACGCCTACAACACCCAGCTGAAATCCATCTACGTGCAGCCCACCATCGCCTATCAGGTCAACGACTGGTTGAGTCTCGGCCTCGGTGTCGCCTACATCCATAGCACGGTCGAGCTGCATCAGCGCGTCGATCTCTCGCTCCAGCCGCTTCCGACGAACCCGTTCCTCCCCGCGGGCACGAGGTTCAGCGCTATCGGGATCCCCAACTTCACGGATTTCGCGGACGCCACGTTAACGGCCAGTGGCAACGGCGTCGCCTTCAACGGGGGGATCCTCGTGAAAGTGACCGATCGATTGACTATCGGCGGGCACTTCATCACCAAGAAGACCATCACGTACAAAGGGGATGCGACGTTCGCCCCAGTGCCGACTGGCCTGGTGTTCGCTCCCGGGACGACGCCCCTGAATCCGACGACACCCTTGCCGATCGATGCCGCCGTCGCTGCACAGTTCGTGACGGGTGGGTCGCTGGTCAACCAGACGGCGACCACGACAATCACGATGCCGGACCAGGGGACGGTGGGTTTCGCCTACAAGATGAACGACCGATGGACCATCATGGCCGACTACCAGCAGGTCGTCTGGGGCTGGTTCGGCACGCTCGTGCTGGACTTCTCGAATCAGACGACCCCCGACCGCGTGCTGGTCGAGGACTTCAAAGACAGTCACGCGATCCGCGTCGGAGTGGAATTCCAGCGCAGCGCGAAGACCACGATCCGCGCCGGGTATCTGTTCCACACCGCCGCGGCCCCCGTGCAGACCGTGACGCCGCTGCTCCCCGAAGCCGCGCGTAACGAGTTCACCGTGGGGTTGGGCACCGAGCTGATGCGGGGCATCAAGTTCGACGCTGCCTATCAATTCATCGTGCAGCAGGATCGCCGCGGGCGCGCGGGCACGCCCTACAACAACGGGTTGTATTCCTTCGGCGCCCATCTCTTCGGCGCCGGCTTGGCCTACACTTTCTGAGCGAGAGCGCCGACCGATGCTTCGCACCAGTACGCTGATCGGAGCCGCCGCCGCCGGACTCCTGCTCGGGGGTGCGGCCTGTCACAACGACGAGCTGTTCCGGTCCGCGGCGACTACGCCGGTGGATCCGGTGTTCGCGCGCTATGTCTCGCTGGGCAACTCGATCACGGCGGGATTCCAATCGGGCGGCATCAACGACAGCACCCAATGGCAATCCTACGCCAATCTGCTCGCTAGCCAGATGCGCACGCCGTTTACGATCCCGCTCCTCAACCGGCCAGGGTGCCCACCGCCGCTGGTGAACATCTTCACTCGAACGGTCGTGGGACCCCCGCTCCCGCCGCAGCTTCCCTGCGCGCTCCGGAAACGGCAGAGTATCATCGCTCCGTTTCTCAACAACGTGGCCGTTCCGGGCGCGGCGGTCGAGGATATCCTCTCGAACCTGTCCCCGGCGTCGAACCCGAATACCCTGACCACGATTCTACTGGGCGGGCAAACGCAAACCCAGGCAATGTTGCGGGCGAATCCAACGTTCGTCACTGTCTGGATCGGCAACAATGACGTGCTCGGGGCCGCCACGGACACGGCCAACGGAGGGGATCCCGCCCAGGTGACGGCACCCGCGGACTTCTCGGCACGGTACGATTCCGTGCTGGATGCGATCGATGCGACGCCCGCGTCTGGCAAGGGCGTGCTCCTGGGCGCTGTCGACGTTGCCGGTGCGCCGTTCTTCTCCTACGGCCATATCTACTTCGGCGCAAAGCTCGCCGGAGCTCTGCCGGCGACCTTCATCGTGATGCCGAGCTGTGCGCCGCAGTCATTCGGCGGCATTGGGGACACAACGCTGGTGCCGTTCCGATATGGGTTCGGACTGATCGCCGCGGCCCAAGCAGGGGCGGTCGATACGCTGGACTGCCTCAACGACCACAACATCACGCCCGGCGAGCTGGCGAACTTGCACGCGGCCGTGGCCGGCTACAATGCGCACATCTCGAGTGAGGCGACCGCCCGTGGCTACGCCTACTTTGACCCGAATGCAGCACTCGCGGCGCTGCGGGCGGACACGAACCTGGTCGCCGTGTTCCCACATCCGCCCCCGGACCCCCGCGCCACGGCCACCCCGTTCGGCTCGGCCGTGTCGCGTGACGGCGTCCACCCGAGTGCCGCCACGCACAAGCTGATCGCCAACGCACTGATTCAGGTCATCAATGCGAAGTATCAGACCAGCCTCCAACCGATTCCCTGAACCGAACTCACGCGCGGTCCTGGGGTAACGAGGACGGCACCCGGCCTGAGCCGGGTGCCGTTCTGTAATGCGCCGCGATCTTCTCTTCCTCGCCCCGCTATTGCTGGCGGTTCCGCCGGTCGCGGCTCAAGCGATCGAGCGCACCGACACGCCGCGGGGCGGCGCCCTGCGGATCACGTTCGCGCCCCAGACCCAGGTGTGGGAGCAACTGTACACGCCTGGGGGCAAGCAGCCGCTCGGGGCCGAGCTCACCGGCGACTCGGCAGCGGCGTTTATCCCCTCGATTGCCCGCTTGCAACAAGACGTCCAGGCCCTCACCGGACTCGCCGGGTACGTGGCCAGTCTGGGTCACCAGCTACTCGCGGTCCGCGCCGAGCGACGCACCATGCCGATCGGATTCGAATACGGCGTCACCTCGCGACTCTCGATTGGCTTCACCGTGCCGATCGTTCGCGTCAACGTGCGCGAAGGGTACCGGCAGCGCCCGGGGGGAGCGAACATCGGCCTCGTGTCTCAGGACCAGCAAGACTCGCTTCGCTACAACGCGTTCATCGGGAACCTGGCAACGGCCATGACCCGGCTCCAGGACAGCATCTCGAGCGGTGCCTACGGCTGCCCCGGCAGCCCGGCGTGCGCCCGCGCGACGGCGATTCTCTCGCAAGGACAGCTGCTGCTGCAGGCGGTGGACAGCGCCGTATTCGGCTCCGGGAGTCACTACCTCCCCATTGCCGGGTCCGACGCCGGTCTGGCGCTCTCCACCGCCGTGTCCGGGCTGCAGCGCGCGCTCGTGGATACGTTTTCCATCACCGCATTCGCTGGCGATAGCCTCCTGTTGCCGGCCGTCGCGACTGTCTCCGGGAGCGACATCGCGAGCGCCTACGCCTCCCGCACGAGTGGCCTGGGGCTGGCTCCGTACAGCGGGACACCACGGCGCCTGCGTTTCTTCACCGGCGACGTCGAGGTAACCAGCAAGTATCGTCTGATCGCCGGTGCCACATACGCGGCGGCCGCCCAGGTCATCGTCCGGCTCCCTACGGGGCACCAAGACTCCCCCAACGACCCGTTCGACATCGCGACCGGCGACCATCAGACCGACGTCGAAGCCCGTTTCACCGGAGAGCTCACGCTGTGGCGTCGGATCTGGTTGAACGTGGCCATCCGAGGGGCGCGCCAGATGGCGGGCGAGCGCGCGCGCCGAGTGGGCCCAGCCGATCAACCGTTCCTCCCGGCCACGACGCTCGCTCAACTTCGTTGGGATCCGGGAGACTACGTAGCCGTGGACTTTGCGCCCCTGTACCGCGTCTCTCCGTACTTTGGCGCCGGCTTGACCGTCGGGTATTACCGTCAGCAGCGCGACCAGTACACCTTCAGAACTCCGCAGGATTCGGTGGCGCTCGCCACACAGATGGGAGGGCCGGTCGACCTCTCCGTCCTGGAAGACGGGACGGCCATCCGACTGACCCGCCTAGGGTTTGCCGTGACGTATGCTGGACCGCGCTTGGAGGGTGGGTTCTCGGTGGAACGAACGATCAGCGCCGTGGGCGGCCGGGTGCCGGTCGCGACGCAGTTTCGGATCGTGATCCGGCAGACGATCGTGCTGTTTTAAGCAGCTGCTCCGCGTGCCGCAGCGCGGTCGCGGAATCCTGATCGCCCAGCATGCGTGCGACTTCCCTGGCCCGTTCGTCCCCTTCCACGATCCGCACGTCACTGGTCGCGATGCCGCC
>DATFGN010000348.1:0-5317 GCA_035249405.1 Gemmatimonadales bacterium | reverse complement strand
GCATCGGGAAGCGGTAGTACGCCGCGTACAACCCGGTCAGACGGCTGGCTAGCCACAGGCCGCACGCCGCGCCAACCGTTGCGCCGAGCAGCTCCACGCCGACCACCAGTTTCGCGTAATGCAGCCCGATCTCGCCATTGCTACGGCCGAACGCCTTGAGGACGCCAATCTGGGGTCGTTGCGTGGCGACCAGACGCGCCAGGACGATGTGCACGAGGAATGCGGCGACGCCCAGGAAGATCGCGGGCACGATCGCGCCGCTCACGCGGAGCTGGCTAATTTCATCCGTGATGAACCGGTTGGACTGGTGGTCGGCGCGGCTGATCGCGCCCAATCCGCCGTAGGGCGCGAGTAGTCGATCGAGGCCAGCGCGCGTTTCTCGCGCGTCGGCCCCCGGAACCAGCCGCAACGCGACGTCGTTGAACGCTCCCTGCATGTCGAACGCGGTGGTCAGGGCCTCATGTCCCATCCACAGGACGCCATACCGCTTGTCATCGGGGAAGAACCAGCCCGGGCTGATCTGGTACACGAACTCCGGTGAGAGGGCGATGCCCACGATGCGCAGCACTTGCCAATGGCCGTTGACGATCGCGCCCAGCGTATCTCCTACCTGGAGCGCGTTGGCTTGGGCGAACTGCTCGCTGGCGATGACCTCCTCGCGCCGGCCGGCGACGAGGTAACGACCCTGTCGCAGGTGCAGATCGTTCAGCATGGGAATCCGGTGGTCCGGGATCGACACGAGGCGGCCGGTCGCCGGCTCGGCGAGACCGGGAACAGCGAGCGTCACGTGCACCACCACGCGCGTCTGCACGGCGCTTACACCGGGCAGAACGGCGATCTTCGCCGCGAGCGTGTTGGGGGCCCGGCGCAGCGATGCGAACAGGTCGGCGAAACGGTAATCGCGGTAGTACGCGTCGAGAGATCCGCGCAGAGAATCGTAGGCCGTCCGGATGGTGACGATGCTCGCCACCCCGCAGGCGACGATCAGCGCCACCGCTGCCATCTGCCCGCGCAAATGCCAGAGATCGCGCTGGACCTTGCGGTCGAGAACGTTCACCATTGCAGCGTGTCCACCGCGGCGCGCACGGCGTTCCGCTCGATCTCGGCAATCTGGCCGCTGTGCATCCGGATCACCCGATCGCCCATGGCGGCGATGGCGGCGTTGTGCGTAATAATGGCCACCGTCGTGTCCAGCTCTCGATTCACTCGCTCCAGCACCTGGAGTACGAGCTTGCCGGTTTGAAAATCGAGCGCGCCAGTCGGCTCGTCGCACAGCAGCACGTCAGGTTGCTTGGCGATCGCGCGCGCGATCGCGACGCGTTGCTGCTCGCCCCCCGACAGCTGTGCGGGAAAGTGATCGAACCGCTCTGCCAGCCCGACCAGCGTGAGCGCCTGCCTCGGATCCATGGGGCGCGGGGACCGCTCGCAGACCAGCTGCACGTTTTCGAGTGCCGTGAGGCTCGGGATCAGATTGTAGAATTGAAAGACGAATCCAACGTGCTCGCGGCGAAACCGCGTTCGCTCGCGCTCGTTGGCGGTCGTCAGATCGTGGTCGAAGAACTGGACCGAGCCGGCGGTCGGGACGTCCAGGCCACCCAGGATGTTCAGCAGGGTCGACTTGCCGCTCCCCGATGGCCCTAGGATCACCAGGAATTCCCCGCGATACAGCTCGAGCGAAAGTGATCGGAGTGCGTGTACTTCCAGGTCGCCGAGGCGATACACTTTCGACAGGTCCCGCGCGCGGAACACGGCTTCAACGAGGGTAGGGCGCTCCGTTGCGGACCGTGCACTCGACACAGTCACCGCGGTCATGTGTTGATCCTAGCTGGAGCCGAACGGGCGATTCGTGAGGGATGTCTGAAGCACGCTTCAGGATCCTTCACACCGTGAGCCGAATCACTCCCTCCTCCAGAGACCGGGTCACCGGCACGCCCGACCCCGCCACGAGGTCCAGCATTCTCGTGTTCTGCGGCAACACCTCGGCGGTCACTTCGTGGATGCCCCGAGCGTGAGCGATGCCCAGGAGATGCTTCAGGAGTACGGTCCCGATGCCGCGGTTCTGGCAGGCGTCTTCGACGACGATGCCCAGCTCTGCGCGCACCGGCTTCCCCGGCTGGACCGGCAGGACGTCGTATCGGGCGACGCCGACGATGGGGGCAAGGGCATCGGACGACAACGTCGCCACCAACGCCACGCGACGGTCGAAATCCAGCTCGGTGAGGTACTTGAGGTCGCCATTCGACAACAACGGTTTGAACTCGAAGAACCGCATGTAGACCGACTCGGTGCTCAACCGCCCGTGAAACTGGGACAACAACGACCGGTCGTCGGGCCGCATAGCCCGCACCCACACCGGCGCTCCTTCTCGGAGAAGGTCTTGCGCCGTGTACGTCTTCGCGTCCATGGCAAACAGCCTAGCGCGCCGTCTAGAGACCGGCCAGGTTTCTCCTACGATGCCGGCCAAGCGATCGTCCCGCACCGCGGCTGCGGCGCCCGGGAGCGGCGAAGCCCGCCGTGTGGAGGAGCGATTTCGACGGCTCCTGACAGCGAGTGCGTCGATCTACTCTCAGCACACACTCCCCGACGTGTTGCAAGCCGTGGCTGATACGGCCCGGGACGTCGTTGGCGCCCGGTACGCGGCGCTGGGCGTGCTCGACGCCGCTGGAACCGGTCTCGCCGAATTCGTGACCTCCGGACTGGACGAAGCGCAGCGCCAGAAGATCGGTGACTTGCCTCGAGGACATGGCCTCCTCGGGCTCGTGATCCGCGAGCAGCGAGCGATCCGGACCGCCGATTTGAACCGCGATGCGCGACGGCATGGCTTTCCGCCGCACCACCCACCGATGAAGTCGTTTCTCGGCGTCCCGATCACCACCGGCAAGACGGTGTTCGGAAACCTGTATCTGACGGAGAAAATCGGCGCGGCCGAGTTCGATGCGGAAGACGAGAGCATCGCCGTCCAGCTCGCCAGTCAGGCCGCCGTCGCCGTCGAGAACGCGCGATTGCTCGAACAGGTGCGGGGCATGCAGCGCCAGCGCGACCTCTTCTTCGCCATGATGAATCACGAGCTGCGCAACGCGCTCACCGGCGTCTACGGGTGGGCCGAGCGCTTGGTGCGGCGCAGGAATCCGGATGCGACCGAGCAGGCCGCTCGCGAGGTGTATGACGGTACCGAGCGCACCATCGTGCTCCTGAACAACTTTCTCGACCTGACGCGGCTCGACGCGGGTAAGGTCCAGCCCGTGTGGCGTGAGGTGGAGCCGGCTGCGGCGGTGCAGCGAGCCCTCAGCGTGTTCGAGCCGGCAGCCGAGGAAAAGCACCTGTCGTTCCGAGTCGAGATAGCGGCGGATGCGGGGCAGCTCAAGACCGATCCCGTCCGACTGCAGCAAATCCTCACCAACCTGATCAGCAACGCGGTGCGACACAGCCCGTCCGGCGGAACGATCCTCGTGGCGCTGCGGGTGACCAGGTACGGTTGTGAATTTGTCGTCCGGGACGAAGGACCGGGGATTCCGGTCGATGCGCAGGAGCGCATCTTCGAGCCGTTTGAGCGCTTTGATCCGGAATCGGGCATCGGGACCGGATTGGGGCTGCCGGTTTCCAGGCGGCTTGCGGAAGTCCTCGGCGGCCGCCTCACGGTTTTCAGCACCCTGGGGCAAGGCGCCGCCTTCACGTTGACATTGCCCTCCGAGCCAAATATATGAAGTTTTCTTCACAATCCCCTTAAGCAGGGTTCAACCCGGCGAGCCTATCCTCGGTTTCATGAAAATTCTCGTGGTGGAAGACGACCGGAAGGTCGCGGGCTTCATCGAACAGGGGCTGCGCGAGGAGGGGTATGCGGTGGACGTAGCCCCCGACGGCGATGAGGCGACGATGCTGGCACACGTCTACGAGTACGACCTCGTCGTGCTGGACGTGATGCTCCCCAAGAAGAACGGTTTGCAGGTAGCGGCGGAATTGCGCCGTGAGGGCCGGCGCACGCCGATCCTGATGTTGACGGCTCGAGACACGACCGAAGACGTTGTGCGCGGGCTGGATGCGGGCGCCGACGACTACCTCGCCAAGCCCTTCAAGTTCGACGAGCTCCTGGCCCGCGTGCGGGCCCTGGTGCGGCGCGGCGGGTCGGCGCGCACCGAGCTTCTGGTCTATGGACCGGTGGAGCTGGACCGCCTGAAACACAAGGTGCGCGTGCAGGGCAAGGCCATCGATCTGACGCCCAAGGAATTCCATCTCCTGCAACATTTCCTGCTCCATCCCGAAGAGATCGTGCGCCGGACCGAGCTGCTCGAGAAGGTGTGGGACATGCATTTCGACCCGGAGAGCAACGTGGTCGATGTGCACGTCGGCAACCTGCGCCGCAAGCTGCGCCAGGCGGCAGGCCAGGAGCTGATCCACACCGAGCGCGGCGTCGGCTTCCGGCTCCAGCTGCCCGACGAGAATCTGCAGAGCGCCTGATGCGCTCGCTCCGGCGCACGCTCGCCGTGCGGTTCGCGGCGACGATGGCCGTAGGATTGGTGGCCACATCGGCCGCGATCTGGTGGGCCGCGTCGCGCGTGCTGCGGCATCAGGTCGATCAGAGCGTTGCCGCCCTCGCGTTCGTCGCCGCCAACGAGCTGACTCAGACCTCCCAGTGCACGGCCGCCGGCCACGTCATGGCGCTCAACGCCCTGCGCTATCGCCGCGAGATCAACCGATACATCGTGTTCCGCGACGCACAATGCCAAGCGGTCCGTGCCATCCCCGGCTGGGCTGTGGACCTGCCGGTGGACAGCGCCGCTCTGACGGCCGCCAATGTGGACCGGCCCACGTTCAGTGTGAGCCGTTGGCACGACAAGACCGTGCGATCCGCCTACCTGAAAAGCCCTGGTGACACCGGGTCGCACGGGCTCGTCATTCAAGTCGCGGCATCGCTCGAGCCCGTCCAGGGTCTGGAGCGCACGATGCTCTTCGTGTTGATCGGCCTCGTGATGCTGGGTACGAGCGCCACCTTCACGGGTGCCTGGCGGCTATCCGGCTCCGCCGTCCGCCCGGTTACCGAGATCACCGAACAGGCGACACGCATCGAAGCCAGCACGCTGGACCAGGAGATCTCAGCGCACGCCGCGACGCGGGAGTACAGCGGTCTCGTGGCTGTGCTCAACCGGATGCTGGGTCGGTTGCGCGACGCGTTCGCCGCTCAGCGCCGGTTTACCGGGGATGTAAGCCACGAGCTGCGCTCCCCGCTTACGGCGCTGCGCGGGGAAATCGAAGTGGCGCTGCGGGCCGACCGGACTCCTCGCGACTACCAGATCGTGCTGCACAGCGCGCTGGAAGAGAT
>DATFGN010000347.1:0-3547 GCA_035249405.1 Gemmatimonadales bacterium | reverse complement strand
CGCACGCGGCGGCCAGGAGAAGAGCGGCAACGACGAAGGGACGTGATCGACGGTGTACCACGGGGGGACCAATCTAGGACGCCGGCACGGCAGAGGCCAGGGTATCCGAACCATGATAACTTTCGAGTGCGCATGCATCTGCTCGTGTTGATGGCGATCGCACAGATCGCAACCGACTCGGTGCCGCCACCGAGCGGCTTCGTGAATGATTTCGCCGGGGTGATCGACTCGGCGGCCATCGCGCGTATGACGGCGACGATTCAACGCGTGCGCGACCTGACGGGAGCTGATATTGCGGTCGTCACCATGCGCGATCTCGGTGGCCGCGAGGCGAGCGACGTCGCGTTGCGGATCGGGCGTCTCTGGCGCGTGGGTGGGACTGGAGAGGCCGGCGACTCGGCAAAGAACCTCGGCGTCGTCGTGCTCGTCGTGCCGCGCAAGAATCACGAGCCGGGAACCGGTGCCGTGTACATCGCGACGGGCCGGGGCGCCGAGGGCTTTCTGCCCGATGCGCGCGTGGGGCGGATCCGCGACGCCATGATCCCGGAGCTCGGCCGCGAGGAATACGGCGCCGCGCTGGAAACCGGGGTGGGCCTGATCGCGCAGGCGATCGCCGACGAGTTTCACGTGTCGTTGGGCCTACCCGCGCCGGCGCCGCCACCCGCGCCGGTCTCGAAGCAGCAGCCCTTCCCGACCGGCCTGGTCGTTGTGATCGTCATCCTGATCTTGTTGAGCGCCATCAACCGGTCGCGGCGCGGACGGCGTCGCCGGTTCCCAGGCGGATGGTGGTGGCCCGGGGGAGGTGGCTGGGGCTCGGGAATGGGTGGATTCGGCGGGTGGGGCGGCGGGAGCGGTGGGGGAGGGTTCAGCGGTGGCTTCGGCGGGTTCGGGGGCGGGGGCGGGTTCTCGGGTGGTGGAGCGGGAGGGAAGTTCTGATGGCGGCGATTCAGTCGGCGGAAGATTTCGGCCAGCAGGTGGCCACGGCGCTCGGCGCGCGCCTGATCTCGCTGCTCGTGTACGGGTCGGCGGCGCGCACCGGACCGGACGCGAAGCGTGAAGGGGCTACGGTCAACACGCTGCTCATTGCCGACGGGGTGGACGAGCGATTGTTGGTGGCGCTCGCTCCCGTCGTGGCCGACTGGGAGCGCGGCGGGCACCCGCCACCCATCATCCTGTCCGATGTGGAATGGCATGCCTCGGCCGACGCGTTCGCGATCGAATACGAGGATATCCGGGCCTCCCATCGGGTGGTCGCCGGCCGCTCCCCCTGGGACGGGATCGCGGTAGAGCGTGAGGACGTGCAGCGCCAGCTCGAGCACGAGCTGGTGGGAAAGCTGGTGCGGCTGCGCCAGGGGTACGTCGGGGCGCTCGAGGATGGCCGGCTGCTGACGCAGATCGTGACGGCCAGCGTCTCCGGGTTCTTGACCATGCTCCGCACTACGCTGCGGCTGGCGGGCACGCCCGTCCCCGAGGCGCCCGCGGAAATGGTCCTGGCGGCGGCGGCGGTGATCGGGTTTCCCGCGCGCGATCTGACCGATATCGTGGCCCACATCGAGGGCCGGGCGCCCTTGCAGCTCGCGCGCCGCGATCCCCGGGCCGCGGCGTACCTGGAAGCGGTTGCCCGAACGGCTGACTACGTGAACCGATCCTAATGGAGAGGAGAACATCTGTGAGTAGCCTGCGACGGCTTGTTCCCGCGCTCCTGTTGGTGGTGTCGGCTTGTGGCTACAACACCATTCAGACCTACGACGAACAGGTCAACGCGGCGTTTTCCCAGATCAAGGTGCAGCTGCAGCGGCGCGCCGACCTGATCCCCAACTTGGTCGCCACCGTGCAGGGGTACGCGAAGCAGGAGCGCGACATCTTCACGGCCGTCGCCGAAGCGCGCGCGCGTCTGAACGGCGCGATTCAGACCGGCGATCCCCAGCAAATGGCCGACGCCAACCAGGCCCTGAACGCGCCGCTGGGGCGGCTGCTGGCGATCGTCGAGAACTATCCCCAGCTCAAGTCGAGTGAGAATTTCCGGGCCTTGCAGGACGAGCTGGCGGGAACGGAGAACCGCATCGCGGTTTCGCGTCAGGATTACAACGACGCGGTGAACCGGTACAACGCCTACATCCGCCGCTTCCCGCAGGTGCTGACGGCGAAGATCACGGGGGCCAAGGCGCGGACCTACTTCCAGGCCCAGGCGGGTGCGGACACAGTGCCGACCGTGAAGTTCAACTAGGAGAAGACGACAAAAAACGACGGTTGGCAAAGGCCGCCAGCCGTCGTTCAGGTGCTTCGAGTGCTGCGATCGTCAGTCGACGATCGCGTCCGGCATTACGTAGCGAATCGGATTCACCGGTCGGCCGTT
Source organism: Gemmatimonadales bacterium (assembly GCA_035249405.1). GTDB lineage: Bacteria > Gemmatimonadota > Gemmatimonadetes > Gemmatimonadales > GWC2-71-9 > DASTHG01. The sequence goes on along the minus strand of DATFGN010000347.1, from coordinate 1,191 downwards.
CACCCACACCTCGTAGTGCAGGTGCGGTCCGGTCGACAGGCCGGTCGAGCCGACCAGCGCGATCTTCTGCCCGCGCTTCACGCGCGCGCCCGGGCCCACCAGGATCTTGGAGCAGTGGGCGAAACGGGTGACCACCCCGAAGCCATGATCGATCTTCAAGGTGTTGCCGTACCCTTCCTCCCACCGCACTTCCGTGACGACGCCGGCGGCCGGGGCTTCGATCTCCGCGCCCATCGGGGCGGAAACGTCGATGCCTTCATGGGGTCGCGCCATGTGCAGGATCGGATGGTTCCGCTCCGCGGCGAACGCGCTGGTGAGCCACCCTTTGGTCGGCATGATGGACGGCGTTGCCGCCATGCGCGCCTGATGCACGGACATCGAATCGTACGCGTCGTTCACCGAGCGCACGAGGATGTTGGCGCGCCGGATCAGCTCATCCACGTCGTTGCGCGCGGCGAGCGCGATCATCCCGGCGCGTCCGGACGCCGACAGGCTGTCCCGCTCCGACCAGGCGCCGGCCGGGCCGCCGATCCCCGCCCGCGCCACACCGGAGTCGGTGGGTGGTAGACCCGCGAGCACCTGGAGCTCTTGCGCGCGCGAGCTGAACGCCGAGAGCGTATCGTGGAGACCCGTGAGCCGCGAGCGCATGCGCTCGATCTCTTCAGCGAGCACGCGGTTCTCGCGCTCGAGCATGCGGCTGCGCGTGATCGTGACGCCCCGCGACAACGCCGCCCCACCTAACACGAGCAGGAGTAGCACGAGGACGCCGCCGATCCCCACGAACGTCTTGAGGACCGTCTGCGACACCTCCACGGCACGGGAAGATCCCGAGCCGTGTGGCACGACCATGACCGTCCACTTCCGATCCGAACTACGCCGCATCTCGTGATTCCGCCCCGACTTCGGGCCGTTGAGGGATCGCAAACATAGGCCTCGACCCCCCCAGCGTCAACGCGAGGCCGTGTGAGCGGGATCACCTAACTCCGGGTCGTTGGCTACGTTGGCCCGGATGGCCGATTTACGTCTTGGGGAAAAGCGGTGGGGGTTTTTGGACGGCCCAACCCGCGGGGTCCAGATTCATCACATCCACGAAACGGATATCGCCGAACGGTCGGCCGCTGCCGAGCGCGGTCCACAACTGGTCCGCTCGTTCCGGCATGAAGGGCGCCGCCAGCACCGCGAGTCGCGCCA
>DATFGN010000346.1:0-15196 GCA_035249405.1 Gemmatimonadales bacterium | reverse complement strand
GGACTGCGTGCTGAAATACGCGCCGTACGGGCACCCGAGCCAGCACGCGTTCCGGAACTGGCAGGGCGACCGTCCCGGGAGCGGCTGCGTCAGGTTGGCATTCCGTCCTGGAATGATCCGCCGCCGGCCATTGAATTTGCTTTTCAGGCGATTGCTGACGAGTTGCTCGCCGCAATTGAGCGGCATGGCGGGCTGGAATTGACCGTCGGGAAGCTGCGGCATTCGCTCGTGTGAGCCAGCGATGCCGGCGAACCGCTCGACGTAGTCGTACCAGGGCGCGATGTCCGCAGAACGGATCGGCCAGTCGATCGCGATGCCGTCCTTCGCATTGGCCTCGAAATCGAACTCGCTCCACCGGTAGCTCTGCCGGCCCCACATCAGCGAGCGCCCGCCCACGTGGTAGCCGCGGTACCAGTCGAACCGCTTCACCTCGGTGTAGGGCGATTCCTGGTCTGAGGCCCACCAGTCCAGGTTCTTCTCGTTGAGCGGATAGTCCCGCTTCAAAACCGGGTAGGCCAGCTCCATCGCTCGCGTCCGGCCGCCGCGGTGCGGATACTCCCACGGGGCTTTGGTCGCGTTGACGTAGTCCTTGACGTGCTCGATGTTCTTGCCGCGCTCGAGCAGCAGGACGCGCAGGCCTTTTTCGGTGAGCTCCTTCGCGGCCCAGCCGCCGGAGATCCCCGATCCCACCACGATGGCGTCATAAGTCTGAGACTGCACCCTCGCGCTCCTTGTCGGGACTTGGCACGAACATACAGTCTCTGGCGCCGGCAGGCGACATGGCCGGGTGTCCACGGCGTACGTGGGTGCACCACAGGAGCCGCGACGCGCCCCGCACCAGCCCCGGCTCCGAACCCCAGGGCACGCGCCGGCCGAAGGAGCGAACCGGGTGGCTCAGGACCTGGCTCAACGGTGTCTCTTCGACGAACAGCCCACCTGGCGTGAGCACGCGGGCGATCTCGGCCAGCGCGCGTGTGCTCCCGCTGATGTGATAGCACGTCCCGAAATCGAGGACGAGGTCGAACGAGGCGTCCACGAACGGCAGCGCGCGCACATCCGCCCAGTGGACCTCGGCTGTCGTGCCGGACGCCGCGAGTCGCTGCCTCGCGAGAGTCAGGACCGCCGTATCGTTGTCGATGCCGACGAGGCGGCTCGGTCGCAGCATCCGGGCGAGCGTCGGCAGGGCGATTCCTCGCCCGCACCCGACTTCCAGGATTCGCCCGCCGGTTGGCAGCCCGAGCGCCCGGACCATCAGGGGTATCTCGAGCCACTCCTGAAAGAGGTTACGCCGCGCCACGTCTGGAAACGGTCGGTATCCGGCAGCGGGCCCGCCGGCCGCGTCATCCGTTGTATGGGGAAGGGGGAGCGCCGCAGGGACGGTCGACATTGGTTCCTCGCAGGGATCGGGTGCGAGGAGAAGGATGCGCGCCGGGTTTCAAGTCGATCTCAAGCCCGAGAGCCAGAACCGTTACCTCACTTCGCGGTCCCTGCCGTGCACTCGTCGACGACGCGCTTGGGAATGTCGGATGGGTCCCAGGGCGAGCGGCCAATCTCACGCGCGGTCTCGCGCATCTTGCCGTATGAAATCGGCACGATGTCGGCGGCGGCGACGACGGTGCCCTCGTGCGGAAACAGGGCGCCGGTGCTCACCGCGGAAGCGTAGCACGAGATGGCGTTTGCTTTCTGTCCCATGGCGCGGTAGGCGTCACCCAGACTGTCATACACGTTCGCCGAGCGCGGGAATCGGCTGGCGTTGGTGCGCAGCACGTCGAGCGCTTCCGCCTGTCGTGCGGGAGTCCCCTCGCCCAGCAACCGATAGCCCAGCGCGTTGAGGGCCACTTCCGGCGTGAAACGATTGGGGAACCGGTAGTAGGTCAGCATCGATTCGAAGCGGCGATCGAGGCCCGCCACCCCCAGAGCCACCAGGGAATCGGGTGGCACCCACCAGGATCGGAAGATCGCTTCGAGCCCGTCGTAGGCGCTGCGATGGGGGGTCGTGCCGTGGTCCTGCTGCGCCAGGATGACGGCGCGCCACTCCTGCGAGTCTGCCGCGCCATCCCGCAACACCTGCTGCAAGCGTCGGAACGGAGCCACCATGACGTCTTCCGGTTCGAGCTCCCCCATGGTGGCGTAGAACCAACCATGGGGCGGATCGTGACGCGCCAGGCGTGCCGCGAGCGAGTCGGTGAGCCCCTGGTTGTCCCACCAGAGACTCGGGCTGACGGCGACGTACGCCTGAAAGGCGTCTGGGTGCGAGAGCCAGCCGTAAAAGGCGAACAGCCCGCCCAACGAGTGCCCGATGAGGACGCGATAGGGGATCGTGGCGTAGCGACGATCGATCTCCGGCAGCAGCTCGTCGATGAGGAAGCTCAGCATCGCGTCTGCGCCCCCGGCCGTCCCGAACGTGGTATCGGTCGTTCGTGGCGTCAGATCGTGGGTGCGGTCGCGCGTATTCGGTACGGCCACCAGGTAGGCGGGCGGCATGCGCCCGTTCCCCGCGAGGAAGGTGGTCACGCCGGTCAGATGCAGAAAATGGGCGTCACCGTCCAGCACGACGATCACGGGCCAGCGGGCGTTCGGAGTGGCCGGCGGGGCGTAGACGATGTAGGGACGATCCTCGCCCAGAATCGTCGAATGGATGCTGAGGCGAGCGCCGATCGTCAGCGTGGTTTCGGGCGCGGTGGCCGTCGTCTGGGCGTCGAGCGGGGCCGTGACGCAAAGACCGCAGAGAACGATCGCCAACCGTTGCATGGTTCCCCCCTTCCGCATTGCCCAAAGTACGGAGCCACCGCCGCATTGTCGATTTCGATTCAAGCTCCGGGCACAATCCTCACAGTCGCGCGCGGGCGCGGGCGAGATCCAGGAGCACCCAGTACGGCGGTGGATACCCCTGCTGCGCGCGGAGGCGCGTCACATCGTCGGTAACCCCCGCGGCGATGCGACGTTGTCGCTCCGAAAACGAGCGATTGCGCAGTGCCGCCCGGGCGGACATGCCCTCCGGCACGGGACCGATGCCGCCGAATCGTTCCACGACCCAGCTCCACCCCTTGGCCAACCGGATCACACTCAGCTGGTACCACGGATAGTCCAGTCGATCACCGCGTCCCGCGCCTTCCAGCATTGCGTCGATCACGGCGTTGTCGACATGATCCTTGAGCAGTGCCTGGGGGTCGCGCCATTCGGCAACGACCATCAGCTGGGGATCGTACTCGAGGTCCGAGGGCTCCTGCGTCTCGAAATGGCGCACGCCGAAATCGGCCAGCCAGCGGCGGAGTCCGGCTGACGAAATCGTCGAGAGTCCGGTCCACAGCGTCACGCCGAGCTCGCGGTACACCGACGAAGCCACTTCGGAGCAGAAAAGTTTCGTAGCATCGGTGTAGTCCATTTCGAAATCGTACGCGACGTGGCCCGACTGGGCGCGCTGCAGAGCGCGGGCGGCGGCGCGGTGCGGGAGCATCGGGTCTCGCGCCAGTGCCGGAAGGTCGGCACGCAACCGCAACACCATGATCCGCAGCTTCTTGTCTTCGAGGTAGGCGTCCGCCGTGGAGATCGCCACCCCGCGCTCGATGTGGGCTTCGATCACCGAGGCGACGTGCGAGACGGAGTCGACGTACACGAGCCCGACATGCGAGAAATTGCCCGGGTAGTCGTTGCCGCGGGCGATCAACGCCGAAGTCGGATAACCGCCGCGCGACACGAGGATGTCGCCGGAGTGAATCTCGACGCCCTGGACAGTCGTCGCCGGTGTGGCCGACGGCACGGGCTGCCCCTGGAGCAGGGCAGGGGCCTGCGCCGGGTGATGCAGCATCACTTCTTCGACCGCGCCGCGCATGCCGTACAGGCTGCGATACAGACGGGCCCGGGCAATCGCGTTCGTGACGTCCCAGCGGCGGGACTGCCACTTGATCGCCTCGCGCAGTCGGCCCGACAGATGGACGTAGTCCTCGAGCCCAGCCGGACAAGCGGCGATCAGAGGCCCCAGCGCGAAGAAGCGCCGTTCCATTGAATCGAGCGACGCGGCATCGGCCGCCACGGGCGTTGCCGAGAGGCGATCCGCGTCGCGGCCCAGCTCGCTGTGCTCGCGGGCCGACCGGGACGCCGCCGGTTCGCACCCGGCCGCGCGCAGCTCGACGTAGCTGCGCTGCAGCGAGCGCCAATAATCGTCCTGGTTCCATGCGAACGCCCCGCCACGGGCCGGGACAGGGGCCACGGATGGTTGCGGGCCGGGGATGGACAGCAGCAGCAGGAGGGCGAGCAGCGATCCGGCTACGAGGGCGACGGTTTTCATCAGTTGGCGTTTCAGAACCTCAGCCCTGCTCCCAGCCGCAGCGTCCGCGGCGCAACGCGGGATCGGACCCGGCCATAGTCGGTGCCGAAGAATCCCGCAGCGGCGTTGACGGCGGTTTGAATCCCCGTGACGCTCCGATCGCCCAAGACGTTGAACCCGTCCGCCGTCAGCACCACCTCGGCACGGCCGCGCGGAAAGCTTCGTTCCAGATGCAGGTCGAGCGAGGCTCGCGACTCGTACCGATAGCTGCCCCGCGGTTGGACGAAGATGCGGTGGCCTCTCAGGGTCTGGAACAAGAAGGGATGGAACGAGACCGTATCGATCACGGTCGGGTCGCCGCTATTGGGAACGAGGACAGCGTAGTCGGTTTCCAGAGAGGAGACCAGCATCGTCGGCGTGACCCGATCGCCCGTCACGAAGGAAACGAACAGGCCCCCACGGAAGCGTGCGGGCAACAAGCCGCCGAGATACAGCTTCGCCTCGAGCCGGCTCTGGTTGTTCAAGGCGCCGAAGAAGTTGTACTGCTCGTTCAGCCGCACCCACGGACCCGGTCCGCCCGTCGTGTAGTCGTCGGGTCCGGTCACGACGTTGAAATTCCCCTTGAGCGTCGAGAGCGTCGCCGACGTCCCGGCCCACCAGGTGCGGTACCGCGCCTCGACCCTGAGCTGGAGCTGGTTGAACCGTCGCGTGGCTTCGGGAACGGTGGTCAGGACGAAGTCGGGGTCATAATGCAACGCATTCAACTCGGCCTGTGTCAGGGCCGGCGGGAGGTAGACGATGCCGGGAGCGTTTGGAAGGATGAGGCCTTGTCGGATCAGCTCCAGCATGTGGAGAATGTCCTCATTGGAGATGGCGAGGTGCTCGAGGACCAGCGGCTCGCCACCAAAGGTCAGCGGCCGCCCCAGCCGGTCGCGAATCACGACGTTGTCGACCACGGTGTAATTCGACGCGAGGTTCCGGTCCACCAGCGCCACCATGTTGAAGTTGCGCCGGTAGATGAACGCGAGACTCGCTTTCCACCGACTGCCGAACGCGCGTTCCAGGGACACCACGGCTTGATCCACGTACGGCTGGCGGTAGTGCTCCACGCGGCCCGCTTGATTGAGCTGAACCGCCTCGTCGAATCGGAACTGGCCAGCTGACGCGAGAGAATCACGCTCCAAGGTCGTGAACGTTCCTGACGGGGTGCCGGGCGTGCCCCCCAGGTAGGACCAGATTTCCTCGTTCTGGTACACCCCCGCGCCCTCGGCTCGATCGAACAATGCGGCGAACATCGGCTGGTGGTAGCGCCCCCAGTGGGCTTTGGCGACGATGCCGCCCAGCACAGGCAGGTCCGCGACCAGGCCGATTCGTGGCTCCAGGGCGGCGTCTCGCGCGGCCGTGAACTGCGGGCCCAGCAGCGGAGCGAGGGACCCGCTCCACCATCCGAACCGAACCCCGGGATTGAACCGGAGCCAGGGCAGGATTTCGATCTGGTTCTGCACGAACAGCGCGGCATTACGAACCGCGGACTCGAGGCGAACCCCGCCGCCCCAGGTCGTGGGGATCGCGCCCAGGAAATCCCAGGTCGTGGGATTCGCAGGATCGAAACCGAGTACCCGACGGGGTGACCAGGTCATGCCGCCGTTGCGATGGCGCTGGAAATACCACGAACCCAGTTGGTACTCCCCACCCAGCTTGACTTCGTGTTCCAGGCCGGCGAGTCGCCCACGCCGGGTCCACGTCGTCGTCAACCCGACGCTGGACGGCGCCGCGACGGTTTGAAACGGTGCATTCTGGAAGCGCGGCGGATTCACTTGCGTCAGGATCTCGATGCCCGGCAGCGCGGGTCCGCCGTACGGATCGAGCCGCTCCCGTGCCACATGCCCGCCCAAGCGCACGCTCAGCGCGCTGCGGGGCGACCAACTGCGCTGCCAGGTGAGGTTGCCGGTCAGGTTCCACTGCTGCAGGCGTTCGCTCGCCTCGGCGGCTTCGTACCCAGTCAGGCCGAACCGGTCGCCGTTCTGATGGCGCCCCATGAGACTTCCCTGAAGCACGTCGCCGCGGCCGGATGTCCAGCTCAACTTCGCCAGCCAGCGGTAGTCCCGGAGCGACGGCGGTTGTGGCACCGTGGACGGGAGGTAGCTCGGCACGATCTCATCTTGTCCGATGCCGTGGCCGAACAGGGCGAAGTGGAGATGATCGCGAACCAGCGGCCCGCGAATCTGACCGTCCACCTCCCAGCGGCTCCCCAGCTCGCGGCCGATTTCTCCCGGGATCAGGTTGGTCCCGTTGAGGCGGTAGGACTCGTACGAGGACTGAAGCGCGCCTTCGAGCACGTTCCGGCCGTTTAGGGTGACAACTTCCACGAGGCCACCCTGCGCTCCACCGACTTCCGCCCCCGCGCCGAGGCCGCGCACCTCGAGCGTTTCGATCCAGCCGGGACTCGGCAGCAGGACCGCCCCGCCCAAGCCGGGATGGTCGACCGTGGTGCCATCGAGCGAGTAAGAATTGGCTTGATCCGATGCGCCGCCCCAGATGTGATCGGGTCTGGCCCCCGGGGTGAGGGCAATCAGCTGGCGCAGGTCGAACGTGGCCGGCAGCAGCGCGATTTCGCTTACCGTGAGCTTGCTGCCCAGCTCGTTACTGGTGGTCGAGATGGTGGGAGCGTGGCCACTCACCACCAGCGAGTCGAGCGTGAAGCGGGCCATTTCGAGGACGACCGTCAGCAGCACGGTCCGGTCCGGCTCGATCTGGACGTCCTGTTGGTGCAGACGGTAGCCCAGGCGACCGACCGTGATGCGATAGGGCCCCGGATCGAGATGGGCAATGCGCCACGCGCCATCGGCGTCGGTCGTGGCTCGACCGGCCCATGCGGCATCCGGCGTCGCCATGGTGACTTCCGCGTACATCAGCGGCCGACCCACCGGGTCCAGCACGCGTCCCTCGATGGCGCCTCGGGCTTGCGATTGTGCCACCGCCGGAGGGAGCAGCGAGAACACCGCGGGCAGCACCAGGCGCCGAAGCATGGTCGATAAGCTGCGGGCCGCCGCCGCCGCAATCAAGGACGTTCTAGCGTATCATGTTCGACATCTACTTCGAGGTGAGCCCGTGCGGGGACTGCAGCGAATCACCCTGACCTTGTTGCTGTTCACTTTTGCCGGTGTGCTAGCCGTGTCCGCTCAGCAACGGCCGGTGGAGTGGCCCGTTTATGGCGGTGACGCCAGCGGCACCCGCTATTCGCCGCTCGCCGACATCAACCGGTCGAACGTCGCGAAGCTGCGCGTCGCGTGGACGTTCCATACCGGCCATCTGGGTGTCACCACCCGACGCGAGCCCCGTTTCGAGACGACCCCGATCATGGTCGAGGGGACCCTCTATCTCACGACGCCGCTCGGGGCGCTGATCGCGCTCGACCCGGCGACCGGCGTCGAGCGCTGGCGCTTCGACCCGCAATCCCGGCGCAACGCGAGCTACGGCGACTTCGCCAATCGCGGGTTGTCGACCTGGCTCGACAGCGCGGCGGCGCCCGGTGCCGCCTGCCGGCGCCGCATCTTCGTCGCCACGATCGACGCCCGTCTCTACGCGGTGGACGCGGCTACGGGTCGTGCGTGCTCGGACTTCGGGACCGACGGTGTGATCGATCTGCGCCGCGGGCTACGTGCTCCGCCGTTCGAGTTCCCGGGATACCAGGTTACGTCGCCGCCGGTCGTCATCGGCGATCTGGTCGTCACGGGCTCTGCTATCGCCGACAATGCGCGGATCGCGCCGGCCAGTGGCGAGGTGCGGGCATTCGATGCGCGCTCCGGGCGGTTACGGTGGACATGGGACCCGATTCCCCAGGATCCCCGGGATTCGGCCTACGCCACGTGGGAAAACAACAGTGCCGTCCTGACGGGCGCGGCGAACGTGTGGTCGGTGATGGTGGCCGATCCGCAACGCGGGCTGATCTTCGCTCCGACGTCGAGTCCGGGGCCGGACTACTTTGGCGGCCGCCGCCCGGGCAGTAACCGCTACGCCAACTCGATCGTGGCGCTGCGCGCCGCCACGGGCGCAGTCGTGTGGCAGTTCCAGACTGTGCATCACGATCTCTGGGACTACGACAATGCCTCACCACCGGCGCTCGTGACGCTGGTCCGCGGTGGCCGGAGCATCCCGGCGATACTCCAGGCGACCAAGAGCGGGATGCTGTTCGTGCTGGACCGCGAAACCGGCGAGCCGCTCATCCCCGTCGAGGAGCGAGCCGTGCCGGCCAGTGATGTCCCCGGCGAGCGCGCGTGGCCCACGCAGCCGTTCAGCGCCATCACACTGAGCCCGCTCGGCACCGCAACGGACTCCGCATGGGGTGCGACTGCGGACGATCGCGACACCTGTCGGGCCATGTTCACCGCATTGAGAAACGAGGGCGTGTTCACGCCCCCGAGCCTCCAGGGCACGCTGGTCCGACCCTCGAACATCGGCGGAGCGCATTGGGGTGGTGTGGCCGTGCATCCGGAACGCCAGATCGTGGTGGCGCCCGTCAACACCATCGCCTCGATGGTGCAGCTCATACCGGACAACGGGTTCGACGAAGACAGCGCCGAGGCCGAGTCGGACCGCATGAACCTGGATTACGAATACACGCGCATGGAAGGAACCGGGTACGTGATGCGGCGCCGGCTGCTGCGCCCACCTTCGGGGACATTCTGCACGCCGCCGCCGTGGGGCGTCCTGGTAGCCGTCGATCTCGCGACCGGGCGGAGGCTGTGGGAGACGCCGCTGGGCATCAACCTCGGCGGACCGATCGTCACCGCCGGGCGGTTGGTGTTCATTGGGGCCACCGTAGAAAAGGCGTTTCGCGCGTTCGATCTCGAAACGGGCGCGTTGTTGTGGCGGGGAGAGCTGCCGGCCGGTGCGCGCGCCACGCCGATGACCTACAAGGTGGGTGGCAAGCAGTATGTCGTCATCGCCGCGGGTGGCGGAGGAGCGTTCGGCACCGGAGATCAGCTGGTGGCATTCGCACTGCCCTAGCGACGCGACCCTGTATCTTCCGTCTGTGTCCAACGACATCCACACCCGCATCGCCGCAGCCCTCGCTGCGCTCGCTTCGCCCGACAAAGTACACGACCTGGTCGTGGACGACGCCGGGAAAGTCTCCTTCACCTTTCACCTGACGCGCGAGGACCCCGCGACCCTGGTCCGTGACGCCCGCAAGGCGGTGCAGGCGGTCGATGGCGTGCGCGAAGTGAAGGTCAACGTAACCGACCCGGGCACGGCGGCGCGTCCAGCGGCCGCGCCCTCCGTTCCACCGCCCCCGTCTCCCGTGGACATGCCGGACCTGGGCCGAGCGTTGGCCATTTCTTCAGGAAAAGGCGGGGTTGGGAAATCCACAGTGTCGGCCAACCTGGCGACGGCTCTGGCGCAGGCAGGGTACGCGGTCGGCCTCATGGACGCCGATATCTACGGCCCGAACGTGCCGAGGATGATGGGAGTGCACGAGAAGCCGCCGGTGACGGGGGGCAAGATCCAGCCGCTCGAGGCGCACGGGGTGAAGCTGATGTCTCTCGGCTTCATCGTGGAGCGCGAAGCCCCCGCGATCTGGCGTGGCCCGATCATCATGAAGATCATCCAGCAATTCCTGCGCGACGTCGCATGGGGAAAGCTGGATTACTTCCTCGTGGACCTTCCCCCCGGCACCGGCGACGCCCAGCTCTCCCTCGCCCAGACCATTCACCTGCACGGCGCCGTCATCGTGACGACGCCGCAGGAAATGGCGACCGGTGATTCGCTGCGCGGCGCCAAGATGTTCGAGCGCGTCGGGGTGAGAGTGCTCGGGGTGGTCGAGAACATGAGCGGCTATGTATGCCCGCATTGCGGTACCCATACCGAGATCTTCCTCTCGGGTGGCGGTGAGCGGCTTGCGGGCGAGCTCGGCGTTCCTCTGCTCGGGCAGGTTCCGTTGCAGGCGGGGATGGCCCAATTGGCGGATACCGGAAAACCGATCGTCGTCGCCGAGCCGGCTTCTCCTGCCGCGCAGGCGCTGTCCGCCATCGCCACACGCACGGCCGAGCTGCTGCGGGCGACTCGCTCCGGGCCCCTGCCCGTCACGCGGTGACCATGCGGCTGCTGGCCGCCGCCCTGTTGCTGACACAGAGCGCGGATTCCGCGCCGGCGCACATCGAGCGCAGCGAGTTGCGCGCGGGGCTCGACACGCTGTATGCCGGAGAATTCGCGACCGCCGCCCGCTTGTATGCGGACCTGTCCGCCAGGGACAGCGCCGACCCCGCACCGATCATCTTTCACGCCGGCGCCTATATCTGGTGGGCCGCAGCCAAGGATTCGGATGACTTCGCCGCGGACCTCATCGACTCTCTCCTCGACGTCGCAATCACGAAGGCCCGGCGCAAGCCAGCCGGCATCGAGCGCGATTTCTGGCTTGGCACGGCGCTCGGCTACCGCGCCCGCGAGCGCGACCTCCACGGGCACTCCTGGGGGGCATCGAAGGACGCGAAGGGAATGCGCGACGCCTATCGCCGCGTGCTCGCCGCCGACTCGTCCTGCATCGACTGCTACCTGGGCCTCGGCCTCTATGATTATGGATTGGCTCGCGCCAGCACGTTCGCGCGACTCGTGGCAAAGCTCATCGGCCTGGGGAGCGGCAACGCCGAGGAAGGGCTGCGCATGATGCACCGCGCCGCGAGTGGCGGTGACTTGGCGCGCGTCGAAGCGGCATGGGTACTCGCGTCGGCGCTGGTGCGGGAGGGAGACCGCGATAAGCAGCGGCCCGAGCCGCTCCGGGCGGAAGCCCGGGCGATTGTCGCGGGGCTCGCGCTGCGGTATCCGAACAATCCGGTGTTCCAACGGTTCCTGCGGAAGTACCCCGGGTCGTGATCCACTTGCGGAGCGTCGCCCTCAAACGCGCGCCGCCCGCCGACGGGCCATTTCCGTTCTCCGTCCCTGCCATCCGATCCCTCCCATCCCTCGATCTCTCGTCGACGGTGACGCTGTTCGTCGGGGAAAACGGATCCGGCAAATCGACCGTGCTCGAGGCGATTGCGGCCGCGGCCCACCTCCCGACCGTCGGGGCGAGCGACATCGATCGCGATACCACGCTCGCCGCGCAGCGCCAACTGGCCGACACGCTGCGGCTCACCTGGACCAAGCGCTCGAATCGCGGCTTCTTTCTGCGGGCCGAGGATTTCTTCGGGTTTCAGCGTCGCCTGGCGCACGAGCGCGTGCTGATGGAGCAGCGCCTGGCCGACATCAAAGAGGAGTACCGGGATCGCTCGGACAAGGCGAAGGGACTGGCCGCCATGCCGGTGATGGCCACGCTCAACGACATGGAACGACGTTACGGGCGGGACCCGGATGCGCGCTCGCACGGGCAGGCGTTCATCAGTCTGTTCCAGGGGCGCTTCGTCCCCGGCGGGCTGTACCTCCTGGACGAACCGGAAGCGCCCCTCTCGCCTCAGAATCAGTTGGGGCTCCTCGCGATGCTGCTCGAGATGGTGACCCAGGACGCGCAGTTCGTCATCGCCACGCACTCCCCGATGCTGCTCGCATTCCCTGGCGCCCGGATCTACAGCTTCGATCGGCTGCCGGTATCCCAGTTGGCCTACGAAGACCTGGATCACGTCAACCTCACCCGTGATTTCCTGAACGATCCCAATGCCTTCCTGCGCAAGCTGAGAAGCGATGCGTAGTCCGGTGTCGGACTCGCTCCACGATTGGCTTGGGTCATCGCTCACACCGGATTCGTAACCGCTTCTTCGCCGTCCAGTTGCCGACTGGCGCGGTTCGTGGTACGGCCTTTGCGATCTTCAGATCTCCGAGGAATCAGATTCACTCCTCCGAGGAGGTAGACTCACGAACCCTTGCTAGCGGCCCATCGGCCGCACGGCAGTACCACGAACGAGTCGTCTGTTGTTGAACGAGGCAGTGTTGGAGTAGGCCATGCAGGGTCGTGACATCTTTGTCTTAGGGCTCAGTGTTGCCTTGTTGTGGGGGGCGGCCACGCCCGCCGTCGGCCAGGAGCGTACACCTCGGTATGTCGTCCTTGCGGACGATGTTTGGAAAGACCTCGCTCAGCTGGCAACCAAAGCAAAACGCGAAACGGTGCGGTGTCTCATCGGCTACGTCCATGCCGACACGGCGTATGTCGAGATCGCGTGGCAACCGCGTATCCACCGCGCGACCTCTCTGAACGTGCAGTACGGTGGCTGTCCGCACGCCACCCTGGCCAAGTGGCACAACCACATCGCCCGCTACGCGCCGACGCCGACCCAGGCGTGCTATCTGTCGGACGCGGACGTGGCCGACGCCCTGGTCCCAGGGGCACCGCCGCTACAACTGGTCCAGGTGAATCAGACGGTGATGTGCTGGTGGAGCCAGCAGCAGGTGCGAGCCGCTCCGTCCGGTGGGTTCGGGCCGATCAACCAGCAGCTCACAGGAGCCGCTCCCGCGACCTCGGTAATCGACGGACCACTCGCCCGGTCGCCCTGACCCGGCCGGGACGGCTCGTGCCTAGATTCACGCACGATGTCCGCCCCAGTCACCTCCACCCGCGCGACCGGAGCCCTCACCACCGGTCCGTTGCGGCCCATGATCCTGCGGCTGGCCATTCCGGCCGTCGCGATGATGGCCTGTCACTTCACCTTCGGCCTGATCGACGCGATGTGGGTCGGACGGCTGATCGGACCCGCGGCGCTGGCGGCCGTTTCGACCGCGGGGTTCTACATCTGGATCCTGCTCAGCCTCGGCGAAATGGTGGAAGTCGGGCTGGTCGCGGTCGCCGCGCGACGCCATGGTGAGGGCCATCCCGAGCGCGCGGCCCGGGTCGCCGCGGCGGCGGTGCTGTACGCCGTCGCCACAGGAATCGTCGTTTCGGGAGTCGGCCTCGCCATCACGGGCTTCATGTTCCGCTTCATGGGCGTCCCCACGGAAGTGGCCGGCCTCGGTCGCCAGTATCTGAGCACGTGGCTCCTCGGCGGACCACTCGTGTTCGGCTTCTTCGCCATCGAAGCCACCTTCCGCGCTTCCGGGGACACGCGCACTCCGATGGTGTTGCTCGGCTCATCCGCGCTCCTGTCGTTGGCCCTAGATCCGCTGCTCATCGCCGGTCTGGGACCGTTTCCCCGGCTGGGTGTGGAAGGCGCCGCGCTGGCATCGGTGATGGTGCGCGGTGGCGGGTTCGTGATCGGCGTGGTAATCGCGTTTCGCCGCGGGCTGATCCGGCTCGACACGCCTGACTGGCGCGCCGTGCCCACGCTATTGCGTATCGGCGCTCCCCTGTCGCTTGCCGGCGTGCTGCTGTCCATCATCTATATCTGGCTCACCCGCTTCACCGCGCAGTTCGGGACGCCCGCGCTCGCATCGCTGGGTATCGGTCACAAGATCGAGGGGCTTGGCTTCATCGCGATCTCGGGACTCGGGCTCTCCGCGGCCGCCCTGGTGGGGCAAAATCTGGGTGCCCGGCAGGAGGAGCGGGCGCGTCAGGGCGTCCGTCTCACGCTGCTCTATTGCTTGCTCGTGACCGTCCCGACCGCACTGGCCTTCGTGCTCATTCCCGACCGGCTCGTGGCCCTGTTCACCACGGATCCGGGAGTGATCGAGGACGGCAGCCTGTATTTGCGCATCATCGCGTTCGCGCAGATCGGTCAGAGCTTCGAGATCGTCCTGGAAGGTGCGCTCGCCGGGGCGGGGTACACGCTGTGGCCGATGCTCGTCGGCACGGTGTTCACCGCGCTCCGCATTCCACTCGCCGCCTGGTGGTCGGGCCCGCTCGGCTTGTTCGGCATTTGGCTGGCCCTCTCGCTCACTGCCATTTCCCGCGGCATTGCCAACACAGTTTTCTGGCTTCGAGGCTCGTGGCGATGGACGAATGTCTAGTATCACTCTCCTCACCGACTAGGGGACCGCGGACTGGCGCAGTCGCGCCGCGTATTCCATTGTAGGGGCATCGTGACCGACAATCCCGAGCGTTCTCCCGGGGCGGCCATCGCCAACGATGCCGTCGCTCAGGAGCTGCACCGTCAGGCGTTGATCGTCGAGCACCTCTATGACGGCATCATCGTCACCGATCTGGACGGGGTGATCATCGATTGGAATCCCGCCGCCGAGCGCCTGTTCGGCTACACCCGCGCCGAGATGTTGGGCAAGAACGCGGAGATCCTGAATCGCCCCGGCGAGGGCGTGGCTCTCACGCGCGCCATCCGGGCCGGACTCAAGTCACAGGGCCGGTGGACCGGAGAGCTGTCAGTGGTGGCGCGGGACGGGACCGCGCGCGACGTCGAGGCGATCGTGATCGCGCTGACGGACGGGAGCGGCCGCACCATCGGCCGGGTCGCGGTGAATCGCGACGTCACGGCCCAGCGGCGCGCCGAGCGGATCCGCAGCGCCGCGTTCCTGATTTCCGAAGCCGCGAACGCCACCGAAAACCTGGAAGAGCTGTTCCGGGCGATTCACGACGTCGTCGGTGAGCTGATGCCCGCCAAGAATCTGTATATCGCCCTCTACGATCCGGCCACCGACATCATCAGCTTCCCCTACTGGGTGGACGAGCACGACGCCGCGATGGCGCCGAAGCGTCCGGGGCGGGGGCTCACGGAATTCGTGCTGCGGACCGGACAGCCCCTCCTGGTCACCCCCGAGCATCCCGAAGTGGAGCGCGACGGACTGGTGGAGCTCGTCGGCACGCCGTCGCTCGACTGGCTGGGCGTGCCGCTCAAGGTGGGCGACCGTACGATCGGGGTGCTGGCCGTGCAGAGCTACACGTCCGGCGTCCGCTACGGGGATCACGAGAAGCACATCCTGCAGTTCGTCTCGACCCAGGTCGCGATGGCGATCGACCGGAAGCGCGTCGAGGGCGACCAGCGTCGCCAGCAGGACTTCCTGCGTCAGGTGATCGACCTGAATCCCAACCTGATTTTCGTGAAGGACTGGGACGGCCGT
>DATFGN010000345.1:0-8382 GCA_035249405.1 Gemmatimonadales bacterium | reverse complement strand
GATGAAAGCATCGCAGGGGAAAGCCGACCCGAAGCTCGTTCCCGAGCTCCTGAAACAGCGCCTCGGCGCCTAGCCGCGCGTAGGACGCACCAGCTCGGCGCCATCCTGCTGGCAGAATTTCACCCGCGAATCGTACTGCTTCCCGCAGCGCGGGCACGTCTTGGAGAACGCGATTGGGGTGGTCGCCTTCAGGGCCGCCGTGAGATCGGTTCCATCCTTGGGACAGTACCGCCACGTGTCTTCACATTTCGTGCTGCACTTGGGGCAAATCCTCACGCCGAGGCCGCCCGTCGGGCCTCGCGCCACGGCTTGGCGGCTCTGGCGTGGCGCCAGAACTCCAGCGTGGAGGATGGAAGGCCGAAATGCTCTTCTGCCGTCGCCCGCAGTCGCCCGGGGTCCTGGCGTCCGCCCTCGTGCAAGGCGCGACGCCGCATCTGCTTGGCGAGACCCAACGCCTGCTCACCGGCCGGGTCGAGGCGATGCGGCGGCGCATTCGATTCAGCCAGCCCCGCCATCACGTAATCGTATGCGACCGCCATATGCCGCTCCACGTCGTCGTCGGGCAAATCCCAGCGGCTGTTTTCCGCGATGATCTGAAATGCCCACTGCCAGCTCTGGCTTTCCGTGAGATGTACCATGCCGCGGAACAGGCGCCGGTTGGTCCGGATGCTGAACAGCGTCGGTGAGAGGATGGCGTCGAGGTGGGCGTCCGAGGGGCCGTGATCCTGCTGGATGACCGTCTTGGCGGTACGCGCGTAGCGATCGCCCAGGTGCGTCTCGAGCCGGCTCTCCCAGTAGCTGTGCCCCAGGGCTGTCGTGCTGCTCGTCAGGACGAGCTGGCGGGGCACGTAGAAATTGTGCGCCACCGTGTCGGCGGCGAGGTGCGACAGGTATCCCAGGCCGAACGCTCGCAGACCGTCGCTGTGGGCGAGCTCGTAGATCTCCCGCCCCACGTGCCAGGCGTGACAGTGCCGGCCTACGGGGGCGTATTTCTTGGCGAGCGAGGTGTCGGCGGCGATGTTGCCGTAGAGAAAGTCGTAGGGATAGGCCCGCAGCAGGTCGGCGATGGCGGTCGGCAGGCCGGAGAGGTTTGCGAGCACCGATTCGCCGAGGTAAATGTGCGTCGCCGGGGTCCACGCGTGCGCCACGCCGGGCAGGGCGGCGAGCGCCACCAGGGCGACGAGCACCAGCGCGAGCGCGCGCTTCAACGTTTTCTCCGCTTGCTCTTGGTGCGGCGCTTCGGTGGCGACCCCGGCCGCACCGTTTTCCAGAGGGCCACACCCGCCTGCACCGTCCGCACCGCGGCGGCGATGTCCCCCAGGCGCGCCTCGGCCCCATCCGCGGCGCGCATCAACCGGTTGCGGATGTCGCGCGATGTGTCGGCGATGCCGTCGACCTCGGTGCGAATGCTCGAGACCAGCTGACGCACGTCACTCACGATCGGCAACGTCGTGTCCTTGAGCCCCGACACCAACGACTTGGTTCCCAGCGCGACGGTGAGGATGGCCAAGGCGGTGATGATTGCGGCGAGGGCGATCACGGCGAGGCTGAGCGAGCCGATCACCGCGGCCCAGGTGGGAATCATGCTGAAACCTCGACCGGGCGGGCGGGGGGTGTCAACGGTTCGACCGCGCGGGTGGTCGGTATCACGCGCACCAGCAGAAACCCCAAGGCGACAATCGTCGGCACGGCCCGCGTCCAATCGCCCAACCCGGCCCCGGCGGTGAGCGCGAAGCCCATAGCGATGGCGAGCCCGAGCGTGCTGTCGATTTCCGTCGCCCCCCCGATCAGCCGCCGCCCCATCGGCCACAGCGCCACGAGCCCCGTGGCGAGTCCGACAACGGCCAGCGAGCCCCCGAGCATCGCACCGGCGAACAGCCATACGATGGCGGCTGCCACCGGCTCGTGAATCCGCAGCTCGGCGGCGAGGTGCTCGTGGGGGAGCGACCGGCGTGCGAGGGTGAATCCCACGACACCGCACACGACCAGCGAAGATACACGGCTGACCGCGCCGATCCCGGCAGCGAGGCACAACGCGGCGATCGTTTCAGGGAGGATCGAGGCGCGCCGGACGAGGCGGGCCGCGATGGCGGCGCACATTCCCGCGCCGCCGATCGCTATCGCCAGGGCAATCACCAATCGCTTCACCTCGGTGCGGGAAGGATGGGGCAGCAACAAGGCGACGAGCGCGGTGAGGGCCAGGATGAACGAGCCGAACAAGACCCGGCGTGGGTTCCCGGTGCCTGCCAACGCCACGGCGGCTGCCAGGGTCACGATGGCCGGGGCGATCACTTTCCACTGTTCGATCGACGGGACCATGAGCCAACGTGCCGCGCCGGCGAGCAGGGCTGCCGGCACGAGGAACGCACCGATCGCCTCCAAGGCGCGTGGCATTGACCAGGGCGTCAACTCCGCCTCGGGCCGAGCCAGCTCCGCCCCCGCCCGGGCGGCAACCCACCCGATGGCGACGGTAAGGAGCGGCGCGCATGCGGCGAGCGCGTCCCGATCCAGGAGGCCCAACCCGGGACCCAGCAAGACGCCGAGCAGGTACCAGCCGAGCGACGTGACCGTTGTGCCCCAGTGCAACCCGCGCGCGATCGGGTCGGGTATCGGGAGTCGTGACGCCAGGAGGACGGCGGCCGCCACCAGGGTCGCCGCGAGGATGGGGGACAGAGGAAACACGCGCGAAACGTTCGCCCGCGCTTGACGCCTGCGCAAGCGCGTCCGTAGGTTGGGCACCCATGGCCCCGACGTTCTGCGTTACCGGCGGCCGCGCGCTCGAGGGCACGATCCGCCCCGCCGGCAACAAGAACGCGGTCCTGCCGATTCTCGCGGCGACACTGCTCGCCGACGGCCCCTGCCGTATCGACAACGTGCCGAAAATCCGTGATGTCGAGACCATGCTCGACTTGCTCGCGCATCTCGGGGCGAGCGTGGAGTGGGTGGCACCCAATGCCGTGGTGGTCGATACGCGTGCTGCCGAGCCGCGCGAGCTCGACCCGGCGCTGTGCGCTCGCATCCGGGCGTCGATCCTCTTTGCCGGACCGATGCTGGCCCGGTTCGGACGGGTCGCGCTGCCGCCCCCCGGCGGAGACGTGATTGGGCGTCGCCGTGTCGACACGCATTTCCTCGCGCTGGAAGCGCTGGGCGCCACGGTCGAGGTGGGCAAGCGGTATCAGCTCGAAGCCAAAGCGCTGACCGCCGCGGACGTCTTTCTGGATGAACCCAGCGTCACGGGAACCGAAAACGCCCTGATGGCAGCCGTGACCGCGAACGGGCGCACCGTCCTGCGCAACGCCGCCAGTGAGCCGCATGTGCAGGATCTCGCCCGGTTCTTGGTCAGCTTGGGGGCCCAGATCGACGGGATCGGCACCAACACGCTGAGCATCGAGGGGCGCACACGGCTCGGTACGCCGGTGGAGGCGTTCAGCATCGGTCCGGATCACATCGAGATCGGCTCGTTTCTCGGGCTGGCGGCCGTCACGAACGGCTCGGTCAGGATCGAGGGTGTGCGGGCGGCCGACCTGCGCTCGACCCTGTTCGCGTTCGACCGCTTGGGGGTCCGCCCCAGGCTCGATGGCGAGACGCTGATCGTGGCGCACAATCAGGAACGCCGCATCCGGTCCGACCTGGGCGGGCACATCCCCAAGCTGGAAGACGGGCCCTGGCCAGCGTTCCCGGCCGACCTCATGTCGATCGCCATCGTCGTCGCGACGCAATGCGAGGGGGCGCTGCTCGTATTCGAGAAGATGTTCGAATCGCGCCTCTTCTTCGTGGACAAGCTGATCGGCATGGGCGCGCGCATCGTCTTGTGCGATCCGCACCGCGCGGTGATCGCGGGCCCCGCGCCGCTCCGGGGCGGGGAAGTGGAGAGCCCCGACATTCGCGCCGGCATGGCGGTGCTGCTTGCCGCGCTCGCAGCGGAAGGTGATTCCGTGATCCACAACGTGGGTCAGATCGAGCGCGGCTACGAACGGATCGACGAACGGCTGCGGGGCTTGGGAGCACAGATCGAGCGGCGCGATGACTCGGGGTAGCCGAGGGCTGCAATGACCGAGGAGCTTCCACTCGCCCAGCTCGTCGTTGAGGTCCCGGTCGGTGACGGCTCCGTACCACGCCTCGAGCTGGCGGACTGGGCGGCTCGCTTTGGTCTCGTGGCGGGCATCACGACGCGCCAGGACGGGTTCTCGCTGGGTCTCTGGAACGGGGAATCCACAGAACTGGTCAGCACCCGGTGGCGGGCGCTGCGGAGAACCTTCGAGGCGCGATTCCCGTCCATCGTCTTGAGTCATCAGGTGCACGGCGTCGCGTTGCGCTGGCATGCGGCCATGCCCCCCGGATGGCTGCAGCTCGATGGGGTGGACGCCCATGCCACGACCCAGCAGGGCGTCCTGCTCACGGTCACGGCTGCCGACTGCATCCCCGTGTATCTCGCAGCCCCGGGACGGGGTCTCGTCGCCTTGCTGCATGCCGGGTGGCGGGGCGTGGCGGACAACGTGCTCGAGCACGCCCTTGGAGAAATCACTCGAACCGGCAAAGTCCGATTTCGTGATATCGTAATGCATTGTGGTGTAGGCATTTGCGGCAACTGTTATCAAGTAGGTTCTGAAGTCGCAGAGCGACTCACCGGTCACCCCGTGGAGGGCCAGACGAACGTCGACCTCCGCTCCATGCTCGCGGGACGCGCCCGGGCGCTCGGTCTCACCGATATCACGATCTCCGCCTACTGCACGGCCCACCACAACGACCAGTTCTTTTCGCACCGCAAGTCGAGCGGCAAGGACGGTCGCCAGGTCGCCTACCTCGGTATCCCCTTGGCTTGACAGGGCTACCCCCCCGGGTACATTCCCCCGGCGAGCGGGCGAAGTTCAGCCCGCGCTTTTTTTTATGCTCACCGACAGTGTCGTGGAGGCCTTTCGAGTTCGCCTCGAAGCGTTGGGGCTCGATCTGGCCGACCTTCGATTGGGCGGCACGCCGAACCGGCCGCTCGTTCAAGTGCGCATTGATTGGCCCGAGGCGGACCCGGGGCGGCGCGTGACGGTGGAGGATTGCGCCCGGGCGAGCCGTGCACTCGAGGCCTGGCTGGATGGGGAAGGGCCATTGGGCCCTCGCTACCAGCTCGAGGTGTCGAGTCCCGGAATGGAACGGCCGCTCCGGTGGCACCGCCACTGGGTGCGGTTCGTGGGCCGCGAAGTGACCGCCAAGGTGATAGGGCTGGGCCGTGTGCGGGCGCGGATCGTGTCCGTCCCCGACGAACACACCGTCGTGTTGCACCCGGAGGGCAGTGAACCGCGGCTCGTTTCCCTCGACGCGATTCGCGAGGCCCGGCTGGCCGTGGACTGGTAGACGATGACCAACAACTGACGACCGATGACCGAAAGAATACACTGATGGCGAATACCACCGACGTCGTCTCCGCGATCCGCGAGCTCACGAGCTCGAAGCAGCTCGATCGTGGAGAAATGATCGACCTGTTGAAGGACGGCCTGCACGCCGCCCTCGTGAAGCGCTATGGGCCCAACGTCCGGGCCGAGATTTCGATCGACGAGCTGAAGGGGACGATTCGCATCGTCGTGCTCAAAACGGTCGTGGAAGCGATCGAGGACCCCGGCACCCAGGTCACCCTCGAGGAAGCCCGGTACGAAGATCCGGACTTCCAGGTGGGCGACGTGCTCGAGGAAGAAGTGCCCTTCGGCGAGTTCGGCCGCACCGCCGTGCAGGCGGCCAAGCAACGGATCATCCAGCGGGTGCGCGAGGGCGAGCGCTCCCGTATCCGCGAGGAATTCTCCGGCAAGGTGGGCGAGCTCCTGCCCGGCGAGGTCCAGCAGATCGAGCGCGGCAAGATCGTGGTGATGCTGGCCCGCTTCCGGGAAGCCGAAGCGATCATCCCCTACCGGGACCAGAATCACCGTGAGCATTTCCACCAGGGCGATACGATTCGCGCCGTCTTGAAGCGCATCGAAGAAACGCCCAAAGGACCGCGGCTGATTCTCTCCCGCGCCGACCCGCTGTTTGTGAAAGCCCTCTTCCGCATCGAAGTCCCCGAGATCCAGCAGCAGATCGTCGAGATCCGGGCGACGGCGCGGGAAGCCGGCAGCCGCACCAAGATCGCCGTCATTTCCCGGGACGACGCCATTGATCCGGTGGGCGCCTGCGTCGGCTTGAAGGGCTCCCGGGTGCAGGCCGTCGTGAACGAGCTGAACGGGGAGCGCATCGATATCGTGCCCTGGTCCCCGGATCCGGAGCGGTTTGCCAAGCTGGCGTTGGCGCCGGCCCGGGTGGCGCGCGTGTTCTCCGATCCGGAGAGCCGCACCATTCAGGCGATTGTGGACGAGGATCAGTTGTCGCTGGCGATCGGCCGCAACGGGCAGAACGTGCGGCTCGCCTCCGAGCTGACCGGCTGGAAGATCGATCTCTACTCGAGCCGGGAATGGCTGGAGCGCGGCGGGGAAGGTCCGCTGTTTGCGCCGCTGCCGCCGGAAGAGGAGCAGGCCGTCAAGGTGCCGCTGGCGGAGCTGCAGGGGTTTCCGCCTGAGCTGATGGCCGTGCTGGAGAAGAACGGCAAGAAGACGCTGCAGGACGTGATCGACCTGGAGCGCGAGGACGTGGACAAACTGGAGGGGATGACCCCGGATATCGCCGAGCGGTTGATGGCGTTCCTCAACGAGCTGACCGAAGAGGGTGGTGAGGAGGCGGGTGCCGGGACGGAGGCGACCCCGCCCGCGTGACCGACGCGCTGGCGGGTCTGCTCGGGCTGGGGGCGCGCGGGCGAAAACTGGTGGTCGGAGTGGCGGGTGTGCGGGCCCGTTTGCAACGGGGCACGGTGCAGGCGGTTGTGCTGGCAGCGGATGCCAGTGCCCGCACGCGGGAGAAGGTCGAGCGACTGGCGGTGGCGCGCGGCATTCCGGTGCTCGTGGGCCCGGAGGCGGTGACACTCGGTCAGCGGTTGGGACGGTCGCCGGTACAGGCCGTCGGAGTGGAAGATCGCGCGTTGGCGCGTGGCATGGTGCGGCTTTGGGAGGAGTTGCGTGGCGACACGGATTCATGATCTAGCAGCGGAGTTCGGCATCTCCAGCGAGCAGGTAATGACCATGCTCAAGGAGATGGACATCTTCGTGCGCTCTCACCTCACCCCGCTCAAAGAAGAGCAGGTGTCGATGATGCGCGCCCGCTGGGAGCGGGAGAAGCGCCGGCAGAAAGAGCCGAGCGCCACGGCACCCAAGCGGCGCCGGGCGGCCAAAGTCGTGGAGCCGGCGCCGGTGGAAGACGACTCGCGTCCCAAGCGGCGCCGGCGCACTGCCGCTGAGGTCGCTGCCGCAGAGGCGGAGGCGCAGCAGGAGGCGGCTCGTGTCGCAGAGAAGGAAGAGCTGCGGGTCCAGGCGGCCCTGGAAGCGAGCCGAGTGCAGGAAGAGGAAAAGCCATCCATCTCGCTCGAGGAGCGGGCTGCCGCGCTGTTCCGGGATCTCCCCGCGGTCGAGACGGCTGCGGAGGGCGTCGCCCCGGCGGCGATGGCCCCTCCTCCGCCACCGGCGTCCCCGCCTGTCGCCCCGTCATTCGGGCCTCGGCCTGTGATCCCCACCCCAGTGCGCCCCAAACCGGTGGCGAGCGGCGTGCCAAGCGGCTCCGTCCCGCCGCGGCCCGTAGCGTCTGCGGCCCCCGGAGCCGGGGCGCTCGAGGAGCGGCGTCGCGACAAAGCCGGCAAGAAACGGAAGAAAGGGCGGAAATCCCTCGTCGACCAGGAAGCGGTGGCGCAGAACATCTCGCGCACGCTGGCGTCGATCAAAGGACCGGTCGTGAAGAAAGGGGCGCGGCCGCGGGATGAAGGGCCGAGCTTCCGCGACCAGCAGGAGGAGCGCCGCGCGGCGGAAAAAGAGCGCGAGAAGACGCTGGTGCGCGTGACGGAGTTCATCACCGTCAGCGAGCTCGCCAACGTGCTGAGAGTGCCGCCGACTCAGATCGTCACGTTCGCCTTCAAGGAGCTGGGGCAGATGGTGACGATCAATCAGCGGCTCGATTTCGATCTCATCGAGCTGATCGCCTCGGCGTTCGGATTTCAAGCCGTACGCGAGGAGGAATACGCCATCGCCGTCCCCGAGCAGCCGGTCGACGAGGGTGCGCAGCTTCAGTCGCGCCCGCCGGTGGTCACGGTGATGGGGCATGTCGACCACGGCAAGACGTCGTTGCTCGATTACGTCCGCAAGACCACGGTGGTGGCGGGTGAAGCGGGCGGGATTACGCAGCACATCGGCGCCTACCATGTGGAGCTGCCTAACGGCAAGCGCATCACATTCCTCGACACGCCGGGTCACCAGGCCTTCACCGCCATGCGTGCCCGCGGCGCTCAGGTTACCGACATCGTCGTATTGGTGGTGGCGGCCGACG
>DATFGN010000344.1:0-12187 GCA_035249405.1 Gemmatimonadales bacterium | reverse complement strand
CGCCGCTCCGAAGAGCTGGCCCACCTGGCCCCCGAGGACGAAGAGCTGGTGCACCCGCTCGGGCCGCAACAGTACGTGGACTCGCAGGCATTCTTCGACAACGTCGCCAACATCACGCCGGAGTACCGGCTCCAGGTCGCGGCGAACAGTATTACGCCGGCGAAAGCGAAGCAGTGCACGGCTGCCGGCTTCCTGCAGGATGGGGCGCAGTGGCAGGCGATGATGAATACGGCCGGCCTCTTCGCCTACCACCGCCAGACGGGCGCCACCTTCTCGGTCACCGTGCGCGCCGATGACGGGACCGGCTCGGGGTACGCCACGCGCGAGGCGAACGATCTGACGAAGTTCGACCCCGACTCCGCCTCCCGCATCGCGCTCGAGAAAGCCGCCGCGAGCCGCAACCCGCAGGCGATCGAGCCCGGCAAGTACACGGTGATCCTCGAGCCGGAAGCGGGCATCAACCTGCTGGCGAACCTGATTTTCAACCTCAACGCGCGTAATGCCGACGAAGGCCGCAGCTTCATGGCCAAGGCCGGTGGCGGCACGAAGCTGGGGGAAAAGCTCGTCGACGAGCGGGTGCACATCTGGTCCGATCCGGCCCACGCCGACATCCCGACGTCGCCGTGGCAGGGCGACGGCCGGCCGTTCGAGCGCACCGACTGGATCGCCGGCGGCGTCGCCAAGAACCTGTTCTACTCCCGCTATTGGGCGCAGAAAAAGGGCGTCAAGGCGATCCCGTTCCCGCCCAACCTGATCATGGACGGTGGGACGGCCAGCACGGAGGACCTGATCCGTGACACCAGCCGCGGCGTGCTCGTGACGCGGACCTGGTACATCCGCTCGGTGGACCCGCAGACGGTGCTGGTCACCGGATTGACCCGGGACGGCACGTTCTTCATCGAGAACGGGCAGATCAAGCACGCGATCAAGAATTTCCGGTTCAACGAGAGCCCGGTGATCATGCTGAACAACCTGGACGCGCTGGGTCGTCAACAGCGCGTGCAGGGCTCGGACGCCGGCATCACGAGTTTGATGCCCGTGATGCGGATCCGGGATTTCACCTTCACGAGCCTTTCCGACGCTGTGTAAAGGTGTCCGGTGTCGGGTGTCAGGTGTCAGGGAGCTCCCCTAGATTTCCCTGACACCCGGCACCTGACACTCAACACCTGAATGAATCGCGCAGCGTTCCTCGGCACTCTCACCGGCATCGCCCTCGCCCCCTGGGCCGAGGCGCGCGCCCTCACCTTGGGGCGGCGGCGCGCCGACTTCGTGTTCACCCGGCTGCAATACGGGTCCGGCGACTGGGACGTGGATCAGCGCATGCCCGCCAACCTGCTCAATTCGTTGATCGAATACACGACGGTGAGTGTCGCCACCCGGGAGCGCGTCGTGCCCCTGGCGAGCTCGGCGGTGCTGGACACGCCCTTCGCCTACCTCGCGGGCCATCGCCTGGTGCAGTTCTCGCGGGCCGAACGGGACGTTTTCGAGCGTTACGTCTCGAACGGCGGGTTCGTGTTCGTCGACGATTGCAATCACGACATCGACGGGCTGTTCGCCAAGTCGTTCGAAGCCCAGATGGCCGCCCTGTTCGGCGCCGGTGCGCTGCGCAAGCTGCCCAACGATCACGAGCTGTACCGGGCCTTTTTCGCTTTCCCCAAGGGGCCGCCGGGGACCGCCTTCGAGCTGAACGGGTGGGGGGACGATCTGGTGCACGACTATCTGCAGGCCGTCGTGGTGAACGGCCGGGTCGCCGTGCTGTACAGCAACAAGGACTACGGCTGCGAGTGGGACTACGATTTCCGCAACAAACGGTTCCTGGCCGAAGACAACACCAAATTCGGCGTCAACATCGTGATGTACGCCATGACGGCGTGAGGCGCGTATGACGACCGGGATCACGAACGAGACCGATCTCGCCGCGCTGCGCGCCCGGCTCGGCGCGCTGCGTGCCGAGGTTGGCCGCGTCATCGTCGGACAGGAGCAGGCGATCGAAGAGCTGCTCCTGACCTTTCTGGCCGGCGGCCACAGCCTGCTGGAGGGCGTGCCGGGACTCGCCAAGACCCTGATGATCCGGACCCTGGCCGACGCAGTGGATCTCACGTTCCGGCGCATTCAGTTCACGCCCGACCTGATGCCGACCGACATCGTCGGCACCGAGATCCTGGAAGAAGAGCATGCGACGGGACGCCGCTTCTTCAAGTTCGTACACGGGCCCGTGTTCGCGAACATCGTGCTGGCCGACGAGATCAATCGCACGCCCCCCAAGACGCAGGCCGCGCTCCTGGAAGCGATGCAGGAGTACGCGGTCACCTACGCCGGGACGACCTACCCGTTGCCGCGGCCGTTCTTCGTGCTGGCGACCCAGAATCCGATCGAGCAGACCGGCACCTATCCGCTGCCCGAGGCGCAGCTGGACCGTTTCCTCCTCTATATCCGGATCGGCTATCCCGCCGCGACGCAGGAGCTCGAGATCCTGCGGCGCACCACCGGACGGGAGACGCCGGAAGTGCGCGCGGTGCTCAGCGGACCCGACCTGCTCCAGGCCCAGGCGTTGACCCGCGACGTCCACGTATCCGACGACTTGCTGGACTACGTCACGCGCCTGGTCCGGGCCACCCGCCCGGAGCAAACCACCGTGCCGTTCGTGAAGGAGTGGACCCGCTGGGGTGCCGGCCCACGCGCCGGTCAGGCGCTGGTCCTGGCCGCGAAAGCCCGCGCCGTGGTCCACGACCGGCTCGCCGTCACGCTCGACGACCTTCGCGCCGTGACCCCGCCGGTGCTGCGGCATCGCGTGCTCGTCAACTTCCGGGCGGAAGCCGAAGGCATCGGCGCCGACGAGGTCACGCGCCAGCTGCTCCAAGCGGTTCCGGAGCCCACGAGTCCGCTCGCGTAGCCTCGGCCGTGTCGTCCGCCACATATCGATTCATCGATCCGAAGTCGCTCGCCGCGCTGGGCGATCTCACGCTCGCGGCCCGCACCGTGGTGGACGGGTTCATGTTCGGCGTTCATCACAGCCGCATCCCGGGCGCCGGGCTCGAGTTCAGCCAGTACCGCAGCTATCAGCCCGGCGATGATCCGCGCCGCCTCGACTGGAAGCTGTTCGCCCGTTCCGACCGCTACTTTCTGCGCGACGCCGAGACCGACACCAGTGTAACGGTCCGCTTCGTCCTCGACGCCAGCGCGTCGATGGCGCAGGAAGAGGCCGGGCTGACCAAGCTCGACTATGCCCGCCTGATCGTGGCCGCGCTCGCCACGCTCGCACATCGGCAGGGCGACGCGGTGGGCCTCGCGGCGGTTTCGGACGGCGACGTCACCGTGTTGCCACCCGAGCGGCCGTCGCAACACCTGCATCGGCTGCTGAACACGCTCGAGCGGCTGACCCCGGCGGGGGTCTGGCCGGACTGGGAGCGCGTGCAGGGGCTGTTCACCGCGGGCGGCCGGCGCGGCATCGTCGTGATCGTGACGGATCTGCACGAGCGACAGAACGAGATCCGTACCCTGGCCGCCAAGCTGGCCGCGCTGCGGCACGAGGTACTGGTCCTGCACGTCATCGGCGGAGTCGAGCGCGAGTTTGACTATCACGGCATCGTGACCTTCGAGGAGCTCGAGACCGGTCGCCGCATCGAGGTGGACACGGATGCCGTTCGGGCGTCCTACCGTACCGCGCTCGAGCAGGAGCTGTCGGGCCTGCGACGCTCCCTCGAAGAGGTGGGGATCGACTACGCGCGGTTCTCACTCGATCAGCCGCTCGACCTCGCGCTGCGGCACTACCTCATCGGGCGCACCCGGCGGCGCTGATCATGCTCGGACTGCTCACTCCCGTTTGGCTCGCCGGCCTGGGCGCGCTCATCGTGCCCCTGGCGCTGCACCTGTGGAGCCGGCGCGGGGGTCATCCGGTCCGGGTCGGGAGCATCCGGCTGCTCGCCGGATCGCCGCCGGCGACGCGGCGGAGCTGGACGGTCCAGGA
Source organism: Gemmatimonadales bacterium (assembly GCA_035249405.1). Taxonomy (GTDB): domain Bacteria; phylum Gemmatimonadota; class Gemmatimonadetes; order Gemmatimonadales; family GWC2-71-9; genus DASTHG01. Next base: position 8,220 of record DATFGN010000344.1, on the reverse strand, counting down.
GCCGTGGCTCCTCGCCCTCCGCTGCGCCGTACTCGCCGCGATCGCCTTGGCGCTCGCCGGACCGTATTGGACGTCCCCGGGCGCGGGAGGTCGCACCCTCGCCCTCGTCGCCCGCGACGTGCGTGATCGGGAAGCCGTGGTCGATTCCCTGCACAACGCCGGAGTTCCCGTTTCGCTGCTCGATAGCGCAGCCTCAGGGATCCCCAATCTGTGGACCGCATTGCGGCGTGCCGATCGCCGGGCTGCACCTGGCACGCGCTTTGTCGTGTTCGCGCCGGACCTGCTCCGCTACTTTCGCGGCGAGCGACCGGCGCTCCGGTCTCCAGTGGAGTGGCACACACGAGCAGCCGCGGCGTCTGCCGTACCGGTGAACGCGCCGCCACAAGCCCGCATCGTCGTTGTGTTCGCCGATGCGGCACGATTGGACGACGCTCGATATGTGCGAGCGGCATTCGAAGCCGCCGGCACGGCCACGGGCATCGCCGCGATCGTTTCGGTGCGGCCGGCGAGCGCCGCTGCCCTCGCCGGGCCGGCCGACTGGCTCGTCTGGCTGTCGGATCGAGCCATACCGGATTCCCTGCAGGCACAGGTGCAGCGTGGGGCGGTGCTTTTGAGCGATGCCGGTGTCGCCACGGCCCCGCGGCACCATTCGCGAGTCGTCACCGGTGCACAACCGAGCAACGCCTGGCTGACGAGTGCGACATCCGGAACGGGTGGAAGCGTCGGTGCGCCGGTGTGGGAGGACGGGACCGGGTCGCCGCTCCTGACGGTCACCCGTGAGGAGCGTGGCGTCCATTATCGATTTCACAGCCGGTTTTCCCCCGGGTGGGGCGACTTTGTGCTGCGTCCGGCTTTTCCCCTCGCGATGGCGCGCCTGTGGTCGGTAACTGACTCGAATCGCTCCGCTGCGGATGACCGACGCATAACCGTGCGCCAGATCATTCCGGCCCAGGACTCCGAAGCGGCATCGCCCCAGACTCCACGCCGGCCGCTCTTCCTCGGGCTCTGGGCGCTGGCCGCCCTCCTGTTCCTCGCGGAGCGCTGGATGTCGCGGCGCCCACGGCTGGGGATGGCGTGAATCTCATCGACCGATTGGTCGAGCGGTGGCGCCAGCGCTGGATGGTGAGCGTGGGACTCGCGTGTGGAGCGACCCTGCTCTTCGTGACCGTCGCCGCAAGCCGGATGCTCGGTGGCACGGCTTCGCTCGCCATCGGGCTCGGCGCGTCGCTTGGACTCGCCTTCCTCTTGATCTGGCGCCGGCGGCGCGTCGATGGGCTCGTCGTCGCCAGACACCTGAACCGGTCCGCCCCAGCCCTGGAAGACATCGCCGACCTGCTGGTGCGATCCGCCGACGAGCTCTCGCCGGTGCAACGGATGCAACGGGCCCGCGTCGAGCGGACGTTGCGGAGCCTGGTCCCTCCACCCCAGTTGCCAAGCCGTGGACTCCGCCTCGCGGCAACCTTCGCGGCCGCGGCCATCCTCGGCGCGCTGGGTATGCTCGCCATCGCGTCAAGCGGGGGTGACGCGGCTCGACCATCGAGCGGGCGCACCGCGTTTCCGGCTTCGCGTGGTCCTATCGAGCCGCTGCGAGTCGCCGGCATCCAGATCACGATTCGGCCACCGGCCTACACTGGAAAGCGCACGCGGCAAACGGACGATTGGGACTTGGACGCCGAGCAGGGTGCCCGCATCACATGGCGCATGCGGACCAACCGGTCGGTGCATGACGGAGGCGTCCAGCTCGTCACGACCGCTGGGGATACGATCGTGGCCAGCCGGCGCAGCGCGAATGAGTTCGATGCCGCATTGGCCGTCGAGCATTCCCTGCTCTACCAGGTGGTGCTCCGTCCCAGTGGTGGCGCGACGGCGGCCACATCCGACTACCACCGGCTGACGATGATCCCCGACGCGCCACCCACGGTTACGGTGGTGCGCCCCGAGCCGCGCACGGAAATCCCGTTCGGGTCGACGCCCGTGGTTTTCCTCGAGGTGCTGGCCGGCGACGACTATGGTGTCGCCGGCGCTCGCATCGTGGCCACGCTGACGACGGGAGCGGGCGAGGCGGTGAAATTCCGCGAGCAGGTGTTGGAGTTCGACACGCGTTTCTCCCGCGGCGGCCCCCATCCCGGGCTGATCCTGCGGCGAACTCTGAACCCGGCCGCGCTGGCGATGCAGCCCGGCGACGAGCTGTACTTCTTCGTCCAGGTCCACGACAATCGCCTCCCCGAGCCCAACGAGACCCGCTCGGAGACGTTCTTCGTCTCGCTCACCGACACTGCCCACGTCGTGCTCGCCGATTGGAGCGGGCTCGCCGTGAATGCCGTCCCCGAATACCTGCGCAGCCAGCGGCAGATCATCATCGATACCGAGACATTGCTCGCCCAGGCGGCGAGTCTCACGCCGGCAACCGTGCGCGACCGCTCCAACAACATCGGGATCGATCAGCACGTGTTGCGCGAGCGGTATGGTGAAATCGTCGGACAGGAAAACGTCGTGGCGGGAACGGAGCCGGTCGTGGAGCACGAGCACGATACGCCGGAGAGCGCCACGCTGCTCGCCCAGACCGTGAAGGACACGCTGCAGGCGGCGGTGGCGCAGATGTGGGAGGCGGAGCTCCGGTTGCGGACCAACGAGCCACGGGCCGCATTGCCCTTCGAGTACCGCGCGCTCGAGCTGCTCAAGTCGGCGCAGCAGGCGGCGCGCGTATACGTGAAGCGAGTCGGGTTCGAGCCACCACCCCTCGAGCCGGATCGCAAGCGCCTGACCGGCAACCTCGGCGCAATCGGGAATCCGACCAGCCGGCGCGATCTCACCGCGGCCGCGTCGTTGCCGTCGGTCCGTGCCGCCTTGAACATGGTGCAACGCCTCCGCGCCGGTGGCCCCACACCGTCCGGAGCGGCAGGCGCCCTGGAGCGGGCCGGGCAGGAAATCGCCCAACTCGCCGTCACTCAACCGGGCGCCAACCTGGAAACGCTTGCCGAGCTTCGCACCCTGATCGACACGCTGCGGTCGGGCGGCACGGGCTCCTGTGTCGACTGCTGGCTGCGGCTCGAGCGCGGCCTGTGGCGGGTCCTGCCGGCCGCCGATCTGGAGCGCGCGCCGCGAGCCCGCGACCCGGGGGGCGTCGCCCGCGACTACTTCGATCGACTGCAGCGGGCCGGAGTGGGAACGCCGCGATGAAGCCGCTCCGCGGCCTTGCCCACGTCGTAGCGTGGCTCGCCCTGCTCGGCATGGCGCTACGGCCGACCTGGCGGCGCTCCGTGCCCGGCGGCGAGGCAGTCCTCGCCACGCCCGGCGCCGATGTCACCATGGTGCGGCGCATGGCCGATTCCCTGGGTGGCGCCACCGTATTCCAGGATCCTGCCGACGTTCCGGCCGGCAGTGCCTCACTGCGGCGACTGCACGTGGTTGGCTGGGGTCTCGAGCCGGAGCAATGGTCGGAGTTCGAGACGCGGGGGATCAGCGTGACCGTCCATCCGACGCCCGCGCCGGCGGGCTTCGCGCGCGTGTCCTGGAACGCGCATCCGGTTCTCGGCGATGGCTTGGACATCGAAGGCCGCATGCGCGGGCTGCCGCGGGGGACGATCGTGTCGCTCCAGGACCCGGCTGGGCGGCTGGATTCGGCCCGCACCGGGGACGACGGCATGTTTCAGGTCGCCGCGCATCCGAGCGGAACCGGACCGCAGCTCTACGTCCTCCAGGCTGGAGCGGCGCGCGAGACGCTGGCCGTCGACGTGCGCCTGCCGCCCCAGCGCCGGCTGTTGGTACTTGCCGGCGCGCCGACGTTCGAGATTGGCGCGCTGCGCGATTGGCTGGCGCGTCGTGGTGGCGTGATTGCGATTCGGACCGCCGTGAGCCGGGACCGTTTTCGCACCGAGTTCGTCAATCGGGACCGCAGCGCCCTCACGCCGCTCACGGACCGCGTGCTGTCCCAATTCGATGTCGTTCACATCGACGGACGATCGCTCGCCGGTCTGACCGCGGGGGAGCGGGCTACGTTGCGTCGCGCCGTCACCGACCGAGGCCTCGGTGTGCTCGTCGTTCCCGATACGACCCTGTTCGATCGTGCCGCGCGGTTCTCCGATCGGGAGTTCTTCTTCGACTTCGGGCTGCGCCGCATGGGAGATCTCGAAGAGCGTACGGTGCGACCCACCTGGACAGCGCTGCGACCGTCACCGGCGAGTCCGGTTGCGGCGGCTGCGTACACGCTCGAGGATCGATTCGGGATCGAGTCCCTGATGGGCGATGGCACCGGTGGGTCCGCCGCCCAGGTCGTGACTCGCGGCGCGGGCCGGGTCGGCATCAGTCTCGTCAGCGGGTCGGCACGCTGGTTGCGAACCGGTCGCCGCGATCTGTATTCCGCCTATTGGTCGATACTGCTCGCGGCCGTGGCGGGTGGTGCCCAGACCCATCCGGTGTTGGAGACGGCCGGCCCGTGGCTTGTCCATCACCCTGTGGAGATCGGCGTCGGGGAGCCGGACGCGCCTCCCGTGGCCCTGGTCCGATCACCGTCGGAAACGGTGGACTCGGTGTTTCTGACTCCCGATCCGCTCCGGCCCGAGGAGCGGCGTGGCGTGTATTGGCCGAGGGAGATCGGATGGCACGCAGTAGGCGCGGGCCAGGCGTTCTATGTCCAGCCCGGCACTGCGTGGCGCGCGCGCGGGGCCTCCCTGCGATTGGACGCTATGGCCCGTCACGCCATCGCGCCGGCCGTGGTCCGGACCGTCCTCCAGACCGCCTCGGTCCCGATCCCAAGGGGCTGGTTTTTCGGATTGTTCGTACTCAGCGCGGCGGTGCTCTGGTCGGCCCGTCGGCCGGCGTCATCAATCCGCGGAAACACAACTGGCGCCGCGAGTTGACAGCAGCGCCAGTCCCCCGGGGCGAATTGACACCGAAGGCCCCTCATCATAAGCTTGCCGCATCACAACGCGTTCCCGCGAGGGGAGTTCGAGCGTGTCGGTCGAAGCTACCCTGCAGAAAGTCCCCCTGTTCAGCCAGCTCGGCCCCACGGATTTGCAACGGGTGCTCGAGGTGGCTCGCGAGCGCGCCTACCCCAAGAACTCGGTCATCCTGTTCGAAGACGATCCCGGCGACGCGCTGTACGTCGTCCGGCAGGGCCAGGTCAAGGTCGTCCTGATCGGCGAAGACGGCCGCGAGGTGATCCTCTCGGTGTTAGGCGAGGGAGATTTCTTCGGGGAGATGGCCCTGATCGACGACGAGCCCCGCTCGGCCCACGTCATCGCCATGGGCGACTCGACGTTGCTGGTGCTGCGGCGCGAAGACTTTCAAGGCCTCCTAATGCAGACGCCGGCGATCGCGCTCGCGATGTTGCGCGAGCTCACGCGCCGGTTGCGGCGCGTGGACGAGAAGGTCGGCAGCCTGGTGCTGCTGGACGTCAATGGCCGCGTGGCGCGCCTGTTGCTCGACATGGCCGAAGAAGCCGGTGGGGAACGCATCACGCGGCGGCTCACGCATCACACCATCGCGCAGATGATCGGCTCCAGTCGCGAGACCGTCAGTCGCACGATGCGCGAGCTCGTGGACAAGGGGCTGATCGAGGTGTCCCGACGCGACATTGTGATCCGTGACCGGTCCGCGCTGGAATCCGCGGCCGGACGCTCCTGACCGGGTGAGCGGGGTCACGGGCCACCAGTGAGCGGCCGACTTGTCCTACCTTGCAGATTTTCCTTAACTTAGCTCAGGAATCGGCGTGCCTGAACGCATGGCCTACACGGTGACCTTTTGGGGAACACGGGGCTCGATCCCGACCCCCGGGGCCCACACCGCGCGCTACGGCGGCAACACGTCGTGTGTCGCGTTGGAGGGGCCTGGCGAGCAGCTCGTGATTCTCGATGCGGGCACCGGCATCCGCGGCCTGGGTACGACACTGGTAGAGCGACAGAACGGAGCCGTGAAGGCGGAGATCCTGCTGTCGCACACGCATTGGGATCACATCCAGGGGTTGCCCTACTTCAAACCGTTCTTTGCGGCGGGCAATTCGGTGCGGATCTGGGGCTCGAAGCAGGGGGCGACCTCGCTCGACGAGATTCTGCACCTGCAGATGGATCCGGCGGTGTTTCCGATCCCGCTGACGGCGGTGGCGGCGACGTTGACGGTCCAGGAAGTCCGGGCCGGCGGGGAGTTCACGGTGGGGCCGTTTCGGGCCCGGGCAATGCAGCTGCGGCATCCAGGGACGACCCTGGCATACCGCTTGGTGCCAGCAGCGGGCGGGCGCAGCGTGGCGTATGTGACCGACAACGAGCTCGGTCCGGGAGGCAGCTACGACACGCCGTCCACGTGGCACCGGGATCTGCTGCAGTTTCTCTCGGGCGTGGATCTGCTGATTCACGACGCGATGTACACCCCGGCGGAGCTCGAAACGCATCGGGGCTGGGGGCATTCGTCGTACGAAGAGGCCGTAGAGCTCGCGGCGGAAGCGGGGGTGAAACGGCTGGTGATGTTCCATCACGAGCCGGAGCACGACGACGGCGCGCTGGATTCCGTATTGGCGGCAGCGCGCCGTTCCGCAGCGCAGCGCGGATCGTTGGAAGTGATCGCGGCACAGGAAGGCATGCAACTGTCTCTTTAGATCGAGGGTAGGCTATGCGTTGGCGTTCACTCGTGGTTCTGATGGGTCTCACTCTCACGGCCGGGCTGTCGGTGCTGGTTGCGCAGGGTCAGGATACGCGTCCGGGCATCGCCGTATTCGCGTTCAGTAACGGCGGGTCGTACGGTCAGCAGAAGGAAGACTACGACGCGTTGGAGCGCGGCATGGCGGGGATGCTGATCTCCGAGCTGGGCGCAAATCCGGCGCTGCGCGTGGTCGAGCGTGAGAACATCCAGCGTCTCGTCGACGAGCAGAACCTCGGCTCGTCGGGCCGGGTCGACGCCCAATCGGCCGCCCGGATCGGGAAGCTCGTGGGCGCGCGCTACGCGATTATGGGTTCGTTCATCGACCTCTACGGCGACTTCCGCGTCGACGTGCGGGTGGTCAATGTCGAGACTTCGGAGATCATCAAGACCGAAAAGGCCTCGATGCAGCGCGAGCACCTGTTCGACCTGGTGCGGACCCTGTCGGCCGCCCTGAACAAGGATCTCAACCTACCCGCCCTGCCCCGTCAGGTGTCGGAGCAGCGGATGAACCGCCAGGTCCCCACGGAGGCGCTCACGTTCTACAGCCGGGCGCTCCTCTATCAGGATCGCGGGCAGCGGGATAAGGCGATCGAGTACTACAACCGGGCGCTCAGCGTCTTCCCGCAGTACACCGAGGCCACGGAGGGTCTGCGCCGGTTGCAGGGCTGACAACGAACCCGTTCACCCGGCTCGGCAGCTGGATGGCGCGCTGGCTCTCCCTGTTGGGAGCGCTGGCGCGCTTCAGCTTTGGTGGCGCCCGCGCGGCCTTCCGGCTGCCCCGCGCCGGCCAGGACGTCGTCGCCCGCGTGACCTTGAATCAGGTCCGCTTCACAGCCGTGCATGCGATCGGCCTGGTGGTCCTGCTGTCGGGCATCCTGTCGTTCCTCGTCATTTCCCAGGCGGTGCGCGAGCTGGGGCAGATCGGCGCCTCCGAGTTGATCGGCACGCTCATTGTGGTCGCCATCGTGCGCGAGCTCGGCCCCCTGATCACCGCGCTGGCCATCGTGGGCCGGTCGGGGACCGCGATTGCGGCCGAGCTCGCGACCAACACCGTCATGGGCGAAGTCCGGGCGCTGGAAGGGATGGGAATCGACCCGCGCCAGTACCTCGTGCTGCCCCGCTTCATCGGCGCCGTCGCGAGCATGTTTGCCCTGCTCGTGCTGTTCGACGTCGTCGCCATCACGTCGGGATTCGCCGCGGCGGCCTTCAACGGCATGACCAGCAGCCGCTATGCCCAGATCGTGCTGCGCTCGCTGTCCGCCCACGACGTGCTGCTGACCGTGGCCAAGGCCCTGATGCTCGGTCTGATCATCGGCATCATCCCGAGCTACTTCGGCCTCTCCGTGCGGCGTGCCGCGACCGAGGTCCCGGTGGCGGTGAGCCGCGCCACGGTCGTGTCCATCGTCGGCGTCTTCCTCTGCTCTGCGTTGTTCGTCCTGTTAGGCTGATCGCGTGACGGCGCCGCTGGTGTTCGAGGAGGTCCCGCTCAACCAGCGGACCCGCACGGCCTTCACGCTGGCCTTGAGCGCGCATCAGACCGTCGCGGTGCTGGGCGACGAGGCGAGCGGCGTCGACCGGCTGGGCGGG
>DATFGN010000343.1:0-5018 GCA_035249405.1 Gemmatimonadales bacterium | reverse complement strand
GACAACGCCTCCATGGGCGACCCCTATCGGGATTCCACGCTCGGCGCGGCGCTGATGGTCGCGGCGGTCCCGATCCATGTGCCGAGCGCCCGGTTTCTGGGCGCCCTGACCGCCAAGCTGAACCTGTCGTCCATGGACCAGATCCTCCGCCGCTATGCGCCCTCGGACTCGGGGCGGGTCTATCTCGTGTCGTCCGAGGGCGAGATCGTGACCGGCCGCGCGACGGGGTCCGGCACCCGCCTGACCACGGCGACGATGCAGCGCCTGACCGCCCAGGATGGCAGCCTGGCCACCTACCGCGGGTACGACGGCGAACGGGTCGTCGGCAGCATGCGGAACGAGCCGACGTTGCGCTGGTCCGTGGTTGCGGAAGCGCCGGCCTCGCTCGCGTTCCGGCAGGTTTCGCGTCTGCGCAACACGATGTTCCTGCTGGTCGCGGGACTGCTGGTGGGCGTCGGCCTGATCGCCTATTTCCTGGGACTCTTCATCGTGCGGCCCCTGCACCGGCTGGCCAAGGGGGCGGCGAAGGTGGCGGCGGGCAACCTCGACGTCGATCTGCCGGTGCTCTCGGGGGGCGAGGTCGGCTACCTGACGCAGGTGTTCAACAACATGGTCGTGCGGCTGCGCGAGGGACGCGAAGCGCTCGACGCCGCCAACGAGACCCTGCGTCGCAAGAACGAAGAGCTGGAGCGCCTGTCCGTGACGGACGGGCTGACCGGTCTCTACAACCGCCGTCGACTGATGGAAGCGGTCAACGATGAAGCGCGCCGGTCCCAGCGGCTCAAGCACACGTTTGCCGTGCTCATGGTCGACGTGGACCACTTCAAGAAGTACAACGACTCGTTCGGGCATCTGGCGGGTGACGGCGTGCTCGCGCGCGTCGCCGCGATCCTGCGGGAAGCCACGCGCGAAGTGGACCACGTGGCCCGGTACGGCGGCGAAGAGTTTCTGGTGATGTTGCCGGAGACCGGCATGCCCGAAGCCCTGGAAATCGCGGAACGGATCCGCGCGCGCATCGCCGAAGAAGTGTTCCCGGGACGGCGCATGACGGTGAGTATCGGCGTCGCTGAGTTCCCGCTGCACGGGGATTCCCCCGAACAGGTGATCGCCGCGGCCGATGAAGCGCTGTACGAGGCCAAACGCGAAGGGCGCGACAAGGTGCGCCGCGCCGGCCTGAAACTCGTCAAGGAATCGAAAGCGAAAGAGCGCGCCGGCTGACGCCGGGGCGTTAGCGAGACCTTGCCTGTCGTTTCTGTACCAGGTTCCAGAACACCCATCCCGTGTGACCACTGTCATCCTGGACGCGCATCCACTGATCCAGGTACGACAGTCCGACCAAGGCGGTCCCCGGATCGAGCGTCACGATCGCCCGGAAGGATGTGCCCGGTCCTTCGCGGACTTTGCTGCGGCTGAGCGTCTGGAGCCGCAGCGGGATGGCAAACATCACCTCGCCAGGCCGCGCGGCTGAGGGGTCCCCGCTGGCAAACCGGCTGCGGCCCACGCCCGCGGTCGACTTGGCCTGGTTGGCCAGCCACAAGGCGCCGCCGTAGTTCTGGATATTGAATTCCTTCGACGCGTCCTCGAGCAGCTTGGCTGCCCGCGCCACCTCAGGCGCCGTTTGCCCACCGGCGGACCGCCGCAACGTACGCAAGGCGATTTCCGCTTCGGCCATCCCCGAGGCCGCTTCGGCGCGCGTCGCCAGGGTTTGCACCTTGGCCATCGAGCGAACGACCTCGCGTCGCGCTTCATCGAGCCGAGCCTGCAGGTCCTCGACTTGGCCTTCTTTCTCCATCAGCCGCAGCTCGAGGCGGGACACCCGCTGCTCGAGGTCGTGATCCCGGACGGTCACCGTTTCCGTCACGACGCGCACCGGCGGCGGCGTGGTATCCACAACGGGAACTGGATCCGGCGTCGGTTTGCGACGGCAGCCTGCCAGCAAGAGCAGGGCGCCTAGGGCGCCGGCGCAAACGCGCAGCGTAACCATGGGGGTCCACATAGTGCTCGGGAGACTCTCTCCAGGCAAGCCCCAATTCGCCCTTGACTAGCCGGGCACGGATCCTTAACTCAAAGAAACATTAGTTGATAACCATTCTCACCGTCTGGAGTCCCCTCTCGCATGCGGCATTGCGTCTGCACCGCCATCATCTCCCTCGTCTGGTGCCTGAAGTCCGTCGCCGCCCAGACAGGATTGCTCGTCGTTGCACACGGAGCCGACAGTGGCTGGAACGATCGCGTGCGTGCGACGATCGGGCAGGTGCAATGGTCCCACGGCCCCGTGGCGCTCGCCTTCCTCATGGGCCCCGAAGCCGAGTCGGCTGGGTGGGATCACGCCGTCGATGTACTGCTGGCCGGCCGCGTGACCGCGATCATCGTGGTACCGCTCATGGTGTCATCCTACGGCGGCCACTATCGCGAAATCGAGTACTACTCTGGGCTGCGCGACTCCATGCCCGGGCATACCATGAGGCTGCGCCACCACCCGCTACCTGTCCCCGCCCGCGTTACGCCAGCTCTCGATAGCGCGGCCGAGCTGGGGGAAGCCTTGGTGACCCGCTGGCGGGAACTGGCCACGGGCGACCGCGCTCGCCCCCTTGTGCTGGTTGCACATGGGCCGACCGACTCCCTGGACGCGGCTCGTTGGGTTGCAAACCTGCGAGCGGCTTCCGTCCCTTTCAGCGGGGCCGGACTACGCGAGCCCCCGGGCGTCGGACTGCTCTGGGATGATGCGAAGCCGGAAGCGCGCGCGACGGCCGTCGCAGCGCTCCGGGATACGGTAAATGCGCGCGCCTCGCTGGCTCGTGACTCCGTCGTCGTGCTGCCGGTACTGATTTCGTCCGGGTCGATCGACCGGGAGAAGCTGCCGCGTGACCTGGAAGGGCTGCCCGTCCGTTACCTGCGAGCCTCCCTAGCACCACTGCCACCGCTTGCCCGCTGGATCGAACGGATCGCCGGCCAGGCGCTCGCCTCCACCCCCGGACAAGGCCGCTGATTACCCGAGAACCTTGGCGATCGCTTTCGGGTCGTCCCCGGCAATCACCAGGCGGTTGCCCATAGCCATGTAGCTGAAGTCCACGTTGAGCCCGGCGTTGGCAATCCGTCGGAACAGGCCGGCGGCCACACCCGGTCGGTCTGCCACATCGATCACCGCGACGACGGTTTCCCCCCTGACCCGCACGCCAGCGGCCCGCAATGCCCGCTGGGTCGCCGGGGCGTCCCGCGTGAGCACGTGCAGCGTCCCTTCGAGCTCCGTAACCGCCTCGAGGTTGATCCCCGCCTTGGCGACCGCCTCGAGCGCGGCGGCCACGGCCCCGGGGACATTGGATTGGAGGGTGACAAGCAACTCAGTGGCGAGGTGGGCCATAGCCCGAAGCTACCACCCAGGGTGGTGGCGACTAGTTCGCGGCGAGCGTCAGCGCAGCGAGTACGGCCAGGACAGCCAGCGCGATCAGCGGAGTGACGATGTCGCGAATGTCCAACCGGCGAGGCGGTTTCATCATGTCGAAACTGCGCCACGCTGGTTTGGCGGTCGGTGATTCAGGTTACGGGTGCTCGGGCCGTCGCTGTCTCAGGGCAGGCGGCGCAGCTCCACACGACGGTTTTGGGCCCGACCCGCAGGCGTCGCGTTGCTGGCAACCGGGTTGGCAGATCCGTACCCACGGGACACCATGCGAGCCGACGCCACACCGCGGCCGGCGAGGTAGCTCCGGACCACTTCGGCACGCTGCTGGGTCATGCGAACGATCGTCCCGGGCACGCCGGAATCATCGGTATAGGCCGCGATCTCGACGCGGATTTCTGGGTGTGCGATCAGTGCCGCCGCGATGTCATTGAGCACCACGTAGGACCCCTGCGTCAACGTCGACCCGCCGGCTTCGAAGCTGACCCCCCGCATCACCCCGAACACCCGGGCCAGATCGACGTTGGCGGCCGGGCAGCCGGCCGCATCCACGACCATGCCCCGCGCCGTTGACGCACAGCGATCGAGCGCATCCGCGACCCCGTCTCCATCGGCGTCGAGCGTGCAGCCGCGGGCGTCCACGGCCGCTCCCGCCGGGGTCGCGGTGCACTGGTCGTTGCCGTCCGCGACGCCGTCTCTGTCGCCGTCCAGCGGACAGCCGGTGCGATCCACCTGTGCGCCGGCTGGTGTGTTCGGGCAGCTGTCCACGCCATTGGCCACGGCGTCGCCATCGCTATCCTGAGGACAACCTCGGGAGTCTACGGCCATTCCCGGAGGCGTTCCGGGACACGCGTCGACGGCGTCGCGGACGCGATCGCGGTCAGCATCCCCCACTCGACGCGGTCCACCCAGCGCGAACATCGAGACGCCGGCCGATCCTACGAAGTGCCCGGCCCAGCTACCACCAAATCTCGGGTCCGTTCGGGGAGCGAAGATCGCTCGGCCTTCGAGCCGGAGCGACACGCCTTGAATGAGGGTGATGCGATCGCCCACGGCTCCGTGAATAGCGTGGTCGCCGAAGTCGTAGGGCGCGTCCGTAGAACCACCGTACTGGATCCGTGTGTACCCGCCGAGCAGGTAGGGAATGTTGCGCCCGGCCCGGACATTGAGAACGACGCTGGCGCTGGCCCAGCGCACGGTCGTGAACACGAGCGGCGCCTGCGTCCTGGGCTGGGTGAAGTTTCCCTCGAGCTCCACACCCAACCCGTTGGTAAGGAAGTATCCCAGCCGAACCCCGGCGCCGATGCGCCAGCGCAGGTCCATCAGGTGATCGTAGCGGGTGCCGGCGGCGTACCCGCCCAGCTCGAGCTGATGCGCCCGTTGGGCAGTCAGCGACGGGGCGCACAGAGTCAGGACGAGCAGCAGCCGGTTTGAGCGCAGGGGTCGGTCCTCCGCCAAGAGGTTTGGCCTGCACAAAGATGCGACGGGCATCGGTGAGGGAGATCACTCCCCCGCTGCTCAGTCTGCGGGGAGGGCTGCCGGAACGGGTGCGGGCGAGGTTCCAGTCACCGGCCGGCGTAGACGCCCGAGCCGGTGCTGCAGGGCGTCGAGATAGGTATAG
>DATFGN010000342.1:0-6177 GCA_035249405.1 Gemmatimonadales bacterium | reverse complement strand
CACCCAGGCGGTCGCGGCCCAACGGACCGAGACCGGTTTCCTCAATCGCACGGCGAGCGTGGGCGGCACGGCGTTTCGCTACCAGGTCTACGTGCCGGCCGAGTACACGGCCACCAGCGCGTGGCCCGTGATCCTGTTCCTGCATGGGGCCGGTGAGCGCGGCGCCGACGGGCTGCTGCAAACCAACGTCGGCCTCGCGCCGGCGATTCGGAACGATCCGAGCCGGTATCCCGCCATCGTCGTGTTCCCTCAGCTGCCGCCCGACTCCCAGTGGGTGGGGGTCCCGGCCGAGATGGCCCTCGTGGCGCTGCGACAGACGCTGGCGGAGTTTCACGCGGACTCCGATCGCGTGTACCTGACCGGACTCTCGATGGGCGGCCACGGCGCCTGGTATCTCGCGTATCGCCACCCCGAGTTGTTCGCGGCCGTGATCCCGATCTGCGGTTGGGTGCCCGACTTCCCGCGCTTTGCGGGCTCCGTGCCGGTGGTCCCGCCTGACAGCGGTGCGCCGCTCGCCGCCCTGGGGCGGCAACTGAAGCGTGTGCCGGTCTGGATCTTTCACGGGGAGATGGACCGTGTGGTACCGGTCGTGAGCTCGCGCGAGCCCGCGGCGGCGTTGCAGGCGGCGGGGGGGAACGTGCGCTACACGGAGTTGCCCGGGCTGGATCACAACTCGTGGGATGCAGCGTATGGCTCGAGACAGTTCTCTGATTGGCTGTTCGCGCAGCGACGGACGCCGGGTGTCAAGGCACCATGACGTTGCGCGCTGAACCGACGGCGTTTGGGCCTCAGCGGGCTATACTGTAAGGCAATGGCCACCACACCGCGTATCGTTCGCAGCCTTCCACCCCGGTCACCCGGCCGCCGCCGCGGTCTGGTCGTGGTGGCGATCCTGGCGCTGCTGCTGCTCTTCCTGCCCGCACTGGTCCGGTTGCTCGCCGAATGGCCCTGGTTCACAGCGCTCGGTTTTGAACGCGTGTTCACCACCCGGCTGATCGCGAAGACCCTGCTCGGCGTGATGGTGGGCGGCGTCAGCCTCGCCTTCTTCTACGGCAACCTGCGCCTGGCACAACGCGGCGTCGTGCCGGAGCCCGTGTCGGTCCAGCTGGTCGAAGGGGCGGGCGTCGTGGACCTGACCAGCCTGCTGCGCCGCCTGACATTACCCACCTCGCTCGTGCTGGCGGCGCTCTTCGGCCTCGTGGCCACGGGCGCGTGGCTCGCCGTGCTGCAGTTTCTGCACCGCACACCGTTCGGCGTCACGGATCCCGTATTCGGCCGCGATGTGGGCTACTACGTGTTCACGCTGCCCGTGCTTTCGGGCGCGATCACGCTGCTCACGGTGCTCGGGACGTTCACGCTGCTCGCGACCGCGCTCGTGTACGTGGTCCGGCGCGACGTCATCGTGGTGGGCCGGAGCGCGAGGGTGGAACCGTCGGCCCGGCTGCACCTCGCGCTGCTGATCGTCCTGCTCTTTCTCCTCGCCGCGCTGCGCGCGTTCCTGGTGCGGCCGCCGGCGCTCCTGTACTCCGCCGCGGGCACGCTGTTCGGGGCGAGCTTCGCCGACCTGCATGGGAAACTCCTGGGCCTGCGGCTCGCCGGCCTGGCGGCACTCGCGGGCGCTGGCCTGGTGCTGTGGGGCGCGCGCACCCACCGGCTGGCCCGGCAGACCGGGATCGCCGTGCTGCTCTACCTCGGCATCTCGATCGTCGCCATCGGCCTGTACCCCACGATCGTGCAACGCCTCGTGGTCGCGCCCAACGAGCTGGTGAAGGAGACGCCGCAGCTGGCGTCGCACATCGCGGCGACGCGGGCCGCATGGGGTCTCGATCAAGTCGTGACGCGCGATCTGACGGGGGACGCGCGGCTGGCCGAGCGGGACCTCCGGGCCAACCAGTCAACGGTCCAGAACATCCGCCTGTGGGATCGTGACCCGCTGCTGCAGACGTTCGGGCAGCTCCAGGAAATCCGCACCTACTACGACTTCGTGTCGGTCGACGACGACCGCTACATGGTCGACGGCCAGTACCGCCAGGTGCTGCTCTCGCCCCGCGAGCTGAACTCGGCCTCACTGCCCACGCGCACCTTCATCAACGAACGGCTCACCTTCACGCACGGGATGGGACTCACGCTCGGCCCGGTGAACCAGGTGACCGAGGAGGGCCTGCCGGTCCTGTTCATCAAGGACCTGCCGCCGGTGTCGACGGTGTCGCTGCAGGTGACGCGCCCCGAGATCTACTTCGGCGAGCTGACCGATTCGTGGGTGTTCGCCAACACCCGGCAGCAGGAGTTCGACTCCCCCTCGGGAGACGAGAACGTGTTCGCCACCTACCAGGGGAGCGGCGGCGTCCGGGTTGGCTCGTGGCTGCGCCGGCTGGTGCTGGCGACGTACCTGCGTTCGTTGAAGGTGCTGCTGTCGAGCGATATCACGAACGACAGCCGCGCGATGTACATCCGCAACATCCGCGAGCGCGCGCGCACCGCCCTGCCCTTCCTCCGCTTCGACGGCGACCCCTACCTCGTGGTCACCGACTCGGGGCGGTTGCGCTGGATCCTGGACGCCTATACCCGCACGAGCCGGTACCCCTATGCGCAACCCCTTGCCGACGGCACCAACTACGTCCGCAACAGCGCCAAGATCGTCATCGACGCCTACGATGGCGGCGTCACGGCCTACGTAACCACTCCGGGCGATCCCCTGATCGCGACCCTGGCGAAGGCGTTCCCCGGGATCTTCCGGCCGTTGGCCGACATGCCCGCCGACCTGCGCGCCCACCTGCGCTACCCGCAGGACCTGTTCCTGGCCCAGACCGACCTGTACGCGATCTATCACATGGACGAGCCGGAGATCTTCTACCATCGGGAGGACCAGTGGCAGAAGCCGGTGCTGTCGCAGGGGGAGAACCAGCGCGATCCGTTCCTGCGCCACATGGTGATGCGGCTGCCGGGCGAGCCGCAGCCGGAATTCATCTTCATGGTGCCGTTCACGCCGCGCGGCAAGGACAACCTGGCCTCGTGGATGGTGGCGCGGAACGACGGGGACCATTACGGCCAGCTGGTCGTGTATCGCCTGCCGAAGCAGAGTCTCGTGTACGGGCCGACGCAGATCGTCAACCGCATCAACCAGGACACCGAGATTTCGCGGCAGATTTCGTTGTGGGACCAGCGCGGCTCGGAGGTGATCCGCGGCAACCTGCTGGTCATTCCGATCGAGGAGTCGCTGATCTACGTCTTACCGCTGTACTTGCGGGCTGAAGGGGGACGGATCCCCGAGCTGAAGCGCGTGGTCGTCGCGTATCAGAATCAGGTGGTCATGGAGGAAACGCTCGAGGCCGCGTTAGCCCGGATGTTCGGTGGCACGAGCGCGCCGGTTCCGGTGGCGGGGACGCCGGAGCCAGGGCGGGCAGCGGCGGGGGGGAGCGCGGATCTGGCGCGCCGAGCGGTCGAGTCTTACCAGCGCGCCGTGGAAGCGCAGCGGGCCGGGAACTGGGCGCGGTACGGCGAGGAGCTGTCCCGGCTCGGTGAGCTGTTACGCCAGCTGCGCGCCGCCACCGAGGGCCGGCAACCGTAGGCGGCTCACGTCGCCATCACCGTCCGCAGGTTCTGCACCATCGAATCCAGCCGTGCTGGAACGTTTCGATTGGACCGGAACTTGACCTTCAACCACGCGCCCCAGGACGGCGGCGTCCACACCTGTTGCACGGTGAGCCGAGTGGAGGCGCCGGCGAACTCGAGCCGGAAGAACGTTTTCCAATTGAGCCGGCCGATGCGCTCGGCCCACCCGAACACCGTCGGCGGGTTGAAGTCGACCACCTCAATCTCGGTATCGCGCGCGTCGTAGACCACGCGGACACGGCTGCCTTTCTTGAGCGGGCTGACGGCTTCGACCGCACGCGCAGCGGGGAGCCATTCCGCCATGCGATGCGGGTTGGTGAGCGCGGCGAACACCTGGTCCACGGGGGACGGGATGGTGGTGGTGAGGGTGTAGGTGATCGGGCGCATGGGGAGCCGAAACTACGGTCCGGAGCCCCGGAGGGCCAACGGCTCTACACCTCAACGGCGTGGTGAGTGGTGTGTGGTACTTCTCGTCGCACGTCCAAGCGACAGGCTAGACGAGCCGTGATTTCTCTGGCACCGTCACGTACCACTCACCACGTACCACGCCGTTCCGGCCTGGTTCCGGGTTGCCGACAGTGATCCGGCTATCTAAGTTCACCCTCCGCTTGGGGCTGTAGCTCAGCTGGGAGAGCGCCTGGATCGCACCCAGGAGGTCAGGGGTTCGAGCCCCCTCAGCTCCATTCAACACTGCCCCTTGGTGTAATTGGCAACACGCCTGACTCTGGATCAGGAGAGTCCTGGTTCGATCCCAGGAGGGGCAACTCTAGAAACAAAAGGCGTGGTGAGTGGTAGGTGGTTCGTGGTGCGCCGCGCCATGCATCGAAGGCCGGGGAAACCCGGCCTTCGTCGTTCAGTCCGTGAATGGTACTTCCACGGTCATTCCGTCTTTTGCAGCAACCGTGTCCGGGAAGACTTCACGAGCCTCCTTAACAAGCTCCTCCGCCGAGATCGAGTAGCGCGCCGACAAGTGATTCACCACGAGCTTGCGCGCCTTGGCGGCGAGCGCCACCTGGGCCGCCTCCCGCGCTGTCGAATGAAACGTCTCCCTGGCGCGCTCCTTCTCTTCCTCCCCGAACGTCGCCTCGTGGACCAGCAGATCCGCCCCCGCTGCGGCATCGATGACCGAGGCCGAGGGACGGGTGTCGCCGGTAATCACAACCTTCCTCCCAGGACGTTTTGGGCCGACGACGCTATCAGCCATCAGCTTTCGGCCGTCAGCTAATTCAATCGGCTCGCCGCGTTGCATTTTGCCCCACAGCGGGCCTTCGGGGATCCCAAGCGCCCGTGCCTTCTCTGGATCGAAACGGCCAAATCGCTCCGCCTCGACAAGCGCATAGCCGACGGATCCCCCACCATGCTCAGTGGCAAACACGTGAATGCCGTACCCTTCCCGCTTCCCCCTTCCCCCTTCCCCTATCACGTCTCCCGGCTTGACCTCCTCGATTTCGACCTCGAAGGGCACTCGCTCGACGCCCAGCATAATGGCGGTCTTCAATACCTGCTTCGCCCCCTTGGGCCCCCACAGGCGCAGCGATCCCTCGTGCCCCTGCAACCCGAGCGTGCGCACGAGGCCGATCACGCCCAGGAAATGGTCGCCGTGAAAATGGGTGAAAAAAATGTCGCGCAACGCAAAGCTGACCCCGTAGCGCATCATCTGGCGCTGGGTGCCTTCGCCGCAGTCGAAGAGCAGGGTCTCGCCTTCCCTCACCAGAGCCAGGGAAGACACGTTCCGTTCGACTGTCGGCCTGGCAGCGGACGTCCCGAGAAAGGTGAGGGCGAGCATGGCGGCAAAATATAGGTGCGCAGTGCGCCGTGCGCGGTATTCTCACGGCCCTGGACGATTCTACGTCACCGTTTGCGGCAAAACGACCACCCATGCAAGAAAATGGTTGGCGTTGAGGATGCCGACATTGCACCGTGCAACCATGAACAGCTACCGGACGCTGGTCGCTTGGAAATGCGCGCATGAGGTGTTGTTGATGACCTTCCGCGCGACCGACGACGCCTACCACCCGCGAAAGATCAGCATCTTCGTTCAGATTCGACGAGCCGTTACTTCGATTGAAGCCAACATTGTGGAAGGGTATGCCCTGAACACGGCGCCATTGTTCCGTAGGCACCTGCGCATCGCAGTTGGCTCGGCGGCAGAAGCTGAGACACTAATCCGCGCAGCCAGTGAACTCGGCTACCTGGCTGAACCTGTCTCTGGAGCAATCGAGAGGCTACTCAGCAAGACGATTGGGTCGATCCGCGGTCTGCTACGCTCGCCCTCCGTGGCCGAAAAGTGAATGGGAGCCTGAACATACCGCGCACCGCGCACGGCGCACATCGCACTAGAAGACCTTCACGGTGAGATACCTCCCCGGCCGCTCCCTCAAATCGTTGAGCAAGGCGGTGAGTGCATCCAACGTCTTGTGTATGTCTCCGTACAGCACCGTATCACTCGCCAGCTTCCCGAGCGTCCCCTCGCCTCGGTTGATCTTCGTCATCAGCTGATTCAAGGTCTCGGTCGATTGTGCGAGCTGGCCGGTGAGCTTCTGGAGATTCGCCGTGAGCGTATCG